>JBEDKU010000677.1:0-4259 GCA_041172045.1 Verrucomicrobiota bacterium
TCGACCTTCCGGGAGAAGCAGCCGGCGTGGAAAAAGCGCCAGGACTCCGCGAAGAAGCCCTGATGGTTTCAACTTCAGACCTCGCCGTCCGGATAGAGCTGGTGGAACTTGATGGCCTCCACCGCGATGGCGGCGGCGGTGCCGAAAATCGTTTCCACCGAGGCCGTGCGGGGGACCTGCGCGGCCGGGCGGGAAAGTCCGAGAATGAGTTGGCCGTAATTCTGAGCTCCGGCGACGTGCTGGAGCAGCTTGAGCGAAATGTGCGCGGCGTCGAGATTCGGGAAAACGAGCACGTCCGCCGTTGCACGGGCGTCGGCGGCGGGCAGCTTGATCTCGGCAGCCGCGGGATCGAGCGCGACATCCGCCTGGAGCTCGCCCTCGATGCTGATATCGAGAAACTGCTTCATCACCTCGTCTTGCGCCAAGGCGGCGGCGGCGGCCATGCGGCGGGCGTCCGGGGTGCTGGCGGAGCCCTTGGTCGAGTGGCTGAGCATGGCGACGAGGACCTTGCGGCCGAGGAAATGGCGGGCGAGTTTCCCGGTTTCCAGAGCGATCGCCGCGAGCTCGCTCACGTCAGGATTCGGGATCAGTCCGCAGTCGGCGAGGAACAGGATGTCGCTGCCGCCGAGGTTTTTGAGATGGGAACCGGTTAGGATGGTGACGCCGAAAATCTTCGGAACGTCCGGCAGTGGTTTGATGGTGTGCAGGAGTGCCCGGAAGTAGGCGGCCGGCATCGCCTGGTTGCCGCCGACGAGGGCGTCCGCCTGACCATACTGGACCATCAGCGCGCCGAAATAATGCGGGCGGGCGACGATTTCCGCCGGGTCGCCGATCTGCATGGTGCGATAGCGGGCCATGTTTTCCACGCGTTGGCAGAACAAACCGAAGTCCGAGGCCAGCGGCGGATCGATGATGTGGACGAATTTCAGCGAAACCTCGTTCGCCGCGGCCAGCGCGCGGATGCGCTCGCGGTTGCCGAGCAGGATCGGCGCCACCGCTTCCTCCGCGACCAGCCGGGCGGCCGCCTGGATGACGCGGATGTCCTCGCCCTCAGTGAAAACCACCCGTTTCGGATGGCGGCGGAGTTGCTCGAGGAGTGGACGAGTGACGGAATTGCCCGGAGCGGGCTCTGATGAAAAATCGGACATGGAGGAAAGTCTGGTGCTTGCAGCGTGGGGGGAGTCTAGTATGGCTTTTGACGCGCCTTCAATCGGATTCATCCTCAAATACGCAAGTGCCTGCTGATTATCATACCCATACGCCGCTCTGCCGTCATGCCGAGGGGGAGCCGGAAGCCTACATCGATGCCGCGCTGAAGGCCGGGCTCACGGAATACGGGATTTCCGACCACGCCCCGCAGGTGCCGGAGCCATTCGACGACTGGCGGATGGCCGTCGCGGAACTGCCGGATTATCTCCGCTGGATCGAGCGGGCGCGGAGCCACGCGGCGGGGCGGATCCCGGTGCGTGCCGGGCTGGAATGCGACTGGCTGGCGGGTTGCGAACCGTGGATCGCCGACCTCGCCTCGCGTTTCGACTGGGACTATCTGATCGGCTCTGTCCACTATTTGGGCGACTGGGATTTCGACAACCCGAAATGGCTCGGTCGCTGGGCGGAAAGCGATGTGGACGCCGTCTGGACGCATTATTGGGAAACTTACGCGAGGATGGCGGACAGCGGTGTTTTCGACATCCTCGGCCACCCGGATCTGGTGAAAAAATTCGCCCATTTTCCCGCCGGTGACCTCGATCGCTTTTACGAGCCGGTCATCGATGTCATCGCCGCGGCGGGCAGCGTCATCGAGTTGAACACCGCGGGCTGGCACAAGCCATGCGCCGCAGCCTATCCGGCACCGCGGTTTCTGGAGCTGGCGCGCTCCGCAGGCATCGGGCTGGTGATCTCCTCCGACGCGCACGCGCCGGGCGAGGTGGGGCGGGATTTCACCCGGGCGGTCGCCATCGCCAAGGCGGCGGGCTATCAGGAGACTGTACTGTTTGAAAAACGGCGGCGGCGGTCCGAGAGCTTGGGATAATGGCGGAACAGGTTGCCGCTGGAAGTCGATATCTACCAGATTCTCAGCCGTTGAGTCTTGTGCATGGCACCATCGCGCCACCGCAAAGCCTGACGACTTTTGTTGGTCAGCTTGACGAAATATCAGAACAACAGTGCTCGTGGTCGATTGAAACATCGAAGACCACTATCCGAAATTGCCTTGGCAATGCGGTCCTACGAAGTAAGGTCTGGATGTATGGAGCATGACCCGCAGCTGACCGATTCCGCCACCACCTGGCGCAAGGCGCAGACCTCCCAATTCCTGCGTTGCGGTGTCGGCACCATGGTCTCCTGCCGCCCTTTCCGGTTCATCGGAGACTGGTTCCGCTCCACTTGTCTGGCTTCATGGGTTGTCTCCTTCTGGCTGTGGTCCGGAGCGGTGATCCTGGCCGCTCCCGGTGACATCGATCCCTCTTTCGTCAGTGGCATACGCACGTCTTCCGTCAATACGGCAGTGATCCTGCCGGACCAAACCCTGTTCGTTGGCGGCTATTTTGTAAATGACCTGATCCAGAAGGCGATGGCCAAAATCCGTGCCGACGGAACTCTCGATCTGTCATTCCGACCCCGTTTCACGATCCCGGCAGGATATGGCGGCGCGGATGTGATGCACCTTGCACTGGACCGAAACGGCCGTCTTCTAATCGTCGGGCATTTCACCCATATCAACGGAACCGCCCGGAATGGGTTTGCCAGAATTGATCAGACCGGAGCGGTGGATCTTTCGTTTAATCCGATGATCAACGATGAGATCAAGTGCGTTGAAATCCAGTCTGATGGAAAAATCGTCATTGGTGGTGAGTTTACCTCGGTCGGCGGCTTAAGACGCACGTTTCTAGCAAGGCTGAATGAAGACGGAAGCGTGGATCCCGGTTTCGCCCCGCTTTCCGGGGCGGGATCTCCGGTCACCAACTTGAAGATTCTCGCCGACGGCAAAATCCTCGTCGGCGGTAGCAACCTCATCACTTCATCAGGCACCACGCGAAAAGGGCTCATCCGGTTACTATCGGGCGGAGATCTCGATGTGGACTTCAATCCTCCGCTTACAGCTGGCCGGACGGATGCGATTGCCGTTCAACCAGATGGCAAGGTGATTGCCGGTGGCTATTTCACCGCCACCTCACCCGTGATCCAGACGGAGGTGCTGCGGTTCAACACGGACGGCAGTGTGGATGGTGGCTTTCTGCCCAACATGGAAATGACGGGTTACACGGAAGGCATGTACACCGTGCAATCGCTGGCGACGCAGGCGGACGGCAAAATCCTGATTGGTGGAGGATTTGACAAAATCAACGGCTCCATCCGGCGCTTTCTGGCAAGACTGAATTCCGATGGAACGGTCGATTCGTCGTTCGCTTCCAACGCCTCCAGTTGGGTCAGTGAGATCACTCAGCAAAACAATGGCGACCTTCTGATTTCCCAGAACAACAGTTTACTAGTTCAGCCATTCACCAACTTTTTTCGATTGATGAATCCTTCCACGGATTCTCTCACATTTCCCAGTGCTTCCTCTATCCTCTGGACCAGGGGCGAGACTTCCGCTGCGATTTCAGGAGTCGAATTCTCGGCCCATGAAAACGGCGTCTGGCAACCGCTTGGCAACGCCACGTCCACTCTGAACGGCTGGGAATTGAGCGGCGTCACGCTGCCGGCGAACGGGGTGGTCCGTGCGAGACCTCTCATATTCTCCCAGCGGTATCTGGAAAAACTCACCACCATCGGCACTCCAACGCCCGCATTTGAAATCATCGATGCCGAAGATGAGGTGGTCACTGACAACCAAGTGATCGGCTTCGGCGCGACATGGAACGGGGCCTCCAAGGAGCTGCGGTTCACGCTTCGAAATACCGGCAACGCGATCCAGCAGCCACTGACTTTATCCCTCGGCGGCGATCACCCAGCAGACTTCAAAATCTCAGGCTTGCAGCAGTTCCCTATCGCACCTGGTGGCAAACAGGAATTCAGTGTCAGGTTCACCCCGTCGGTCCCGGGATCCCGGTCCGCGGATCTCCAGTTCGTTTCCAGCCAAGGAGGGCTCTCGTCGCTCGGTGTGGTGCTTCAGGGAACCACTGCGATTTCCTTGGATCCCGTTTTTTCCGAGGCCACGGGTTCCCCGATCGCAATCGCGGAGGGTTTTTCCGCAGAAGGAAAGTTGGTCGGCACCATCTCGCTGGGTTTCGAGCCGCCGCTTCACACCGAGCTCACAC
>JBEDKU010000678.1:0-2948 GCA_041172045.1 Verrucomicrobiota bacterium
CCATCATGTCGCAATCGAACTTGCGCGCGCCACGCGCCGAGTAGGTCTTGCTGATGGATTCGCCGATGGCTTTCGGTCCGCCGAAGTGGAGTTTCCAGCCGCCGCGACCCCAAAGCAGGAACTTCACGATGCGCTCGACATAGAGCAAGGTCTCGGCATCGGCGGTCGGGCTGACCACGGTTTCAAAACGCGACACCAGCCCGCATTCGCGCTCAAGTCCGAGTACAAGTGGCACCTCCTTGCTGGAGATGCGGACCTTACGAACGTAGTTACGGTTGAACAGGACGGCCGGCTGGAAACCGGGATCCAGTGGCGCAGGGATCAGGGGTTGGTTCATGGTCTAATTGCGTTATTTCCGACCTTCGAACCGTTCTTCGATTTCTTCGAGTGTCCTGCCCTTGGTTTCCGGTAGGAAGAACGCGGCGGTGATGAAATAGATGACTGTGCAAGCAGCCCAGAAACCGAACATGGCGAAGTACCCGTAGTTTCCGACGATAGGCAGGAAGAACGCGGCGATGCCGGTGGAAACCCCTTGATTGACCAACAGGGCGACTCCCATGCCGACGGAGCGAATGCGGGTCGGCATTAATTCCGATAGAGCGAGCCACACGCAGACGCCCGGCCCCACTGCGAAAAAAGCGATGAACACCGCGAGGCAGACCGCCACGATGCCGCCAGTCGTCCTGGTAGGCACCGGACCTGCTTTGGCACGAAGGATCTGGAGAGGTTTGCCCGCGCTCTGCTTGTCGTCCGGCAACGGTGAAACTTTGATCTGCCGGCTTTTCGGATCATTGCTGATTGCCACGGCGATGCCTTGTTTCTTGCCGTAGGCATAAAGAATCGACAACTGAACGGGCTGGGCAGTTTCCACCACATTACCCAGATCAGTGGTCGTCAAGTCGAAACTCAAACTCTCCCCCACGATCAAGGACTTGACCTTATCCACGACGTCAACCCTCTTGGACTCGAAGGAATAGAAGACGACCGAAGCGACCAACAACGAAACGATGATACCGCCGGTGCCGAGTTTAAGCAGGAACTTGCGCCCTTTTTTATCCACCAACATCACGGCGACAACGGTCATCACACAGTTGAGCAGCTTGATCCAGAGACCGCTTTGCGAGGCGGATTCGGCAGCGAGTCCAGCCTGTTGCAGAATGGTGGTCATGAAGCCAAGGATCGAGTTGATCCCAGTGGCCTGGGTGCAACCAAGAATGACGCAGGCAAGAATGAAAGGAATGATGTATTTCCTCTGGGTGACAATTTCGCCCAAAGATTCAAGAATGGTGATTTTGGGTTTGCTGTGTTCATGCACCAGGGCCGTCTCCAGTTCGGCAATTTCAAAGTCGGTTTCAGCAACAGTGCGGGAACGCAGCATCGCACTGCGCGCCTGATCCTTGCGGCCCTTGCGATAGAGCCAGCGCGGCGATTCGGAGATGAAAATTCCACCGATGAGAAATAGGATGCCGGGGTAAATCACCGAGAGGAACATTCCTCTCCAAGCATGATTCGCAGCAGCGACAACCGCCTGTTGATCGCCTGCGGCGAGGGCGGTGGCGGCCTCCGCGTTCTTCGTATAGTGATCCCCGACGAAGGCGGCGACGACGATGCCGAAGGTGAGCATGAACTGGAAGATCGACGCTCCCCTGCCCCGCGTGTCCGCCCGCAGGCACTCCGCCAGATAGAGCGGGACCACTACCGCAATCACACCGCCACTCATTCCCTGAAGGATCCGGCCGAGTAGCAAGGGAAGATAGGTTTGCGAAGTGAAAATGATGCCGACGCTGGCGACGAACATGACCGCGCTGATCAGCATCATCACTTTGCGACCCAGCAAATCCGCGAAAAAACCGGCGATCACCGAAGCCAACATCGAACCACCTAGCACCGCTGCCACGATGACGGACTTGTTCTCCTCGGTCATCGACATCGTCTTTCCCAGATAACCGAGAGCCGGATCAATGATCCCGATGTCGATGCCGTAAAGCAGGCCTCCAAGGCCAGCCACCAACAAAAGGAACCGATCATAGGATTTCTTGCCGGGCTCGGTCGTTCTCACTGCGGAGTCACTCATAATATTTTCTGTTAATCCGTCGAAATGCGATGGCGATTGCCCTTGAGAACTCATGCCCGGGTGGGTCTCCCCGGAGGAGAGCCCAAGTCGCGTGAGGAAGCTAATGAATCGACCCAGCGGCGTCAATTGAAATTATCTCGTGCTAAACTGAAATTACGAATTCTAATCGATCATTCTCAAAATCCGCCTCAGACCAGTCGTGTGGACGACTCACGAATGGCGAGTCTGGGACTCAAAACGGCCCGTTGTGCCGGCCGCTCCCGGTCCACAAGCCGCCGTTGCAGGAATCCCCAAGCGGTCGCACACATATCAGCAACCGGTTGCACCAGCGTCGTCAGAGGACACTCCAGGTATTCGGTATCTTCAATGCCATCACATCCAACCAAGGCGATTTCTTCAGGCACGGCGATCCCGGAATCGCACAATCCACGATAAATTCCGAGCGCCGCATCGTCCGAGTGACAGAAAATCGCCTCCGGCCTGCCGTGATCCCGCACATAATCCTGGATCAACCGCCGGGTGACCGGGCGCTGCTGCTCGGTCAGAGGGTAGTAGATGAATTCGGTTTTCAACTTCGCGTCCTTCATCGCCTGGACGTAGCCGAGGCGGCGGCTCTCGCCGTCGAGATTCTTCCGCATGAAGGTCGCGTGGGCGATTCTGCTGAATCCGGATCCGATCAGATGCGCCATGACTTCCTTCGTCCCCGCCTCGAGGTCCACCTGCACGTGGTCCGTCCCATCCGCGCCATACGTTCCAAGGCTGACGAGTGGCACCGATTTAATGGCCAGCGCTTCCAGCTCGGTTTGCACGGCCTTCGATGCGTCCACCGCCACAATCCCGTCCACTGGGACATGCGACCAGATCTGCTTCATAT
>JBEDKU010000679.1:0-2608 GCA_041172045.1 Verrucomicrobiota bacterium
GATGTGGGGGCGATTCCGACTTCGAGGGTTCACTACGTGATCACGTGGCCGGCCATGCTTGAAAGCGCCGGTCGGCTGCCGTAGAAATGACGTTGTTAGCAAACGAGCCGCCTCCCCGGGACTGAAAAACACCAACGCATATGAATCCCGTAAAACGAATACTAGTTGTGGACGACGAGCCCAGGTTCCTTTCCCTGCTTGAACAACTTCTTGCCGCCGAAGGTTACGAGGTGGTGACCGCGTCTAATGGAGACGAGGCGCATCGTCTGTCGCAAGCCCAGTGGTTCGATCTCTTCCTGATCGATCTGATCATGCCCGGCAAGGATGGGATAGAAACCATCCTCTCGCTGCGGACATTCCGGAGGAACGCGCCGATCATCGCCATGTCGGGAGGTTGGAATGGGGGGGCACAAAACTGTCTTCCCCTGGCCGGAAAGCTCGGCGCTTGTGGCACTTTGGCAAAACCCTTCGACCGGGACACCCTTCTCAGAACGGTGCGAACCACTTTGGAAAGCGTGCCCCGCAAGCCGCATCGTCCATTGTCCCACCTGGGTCATGGTGGTGCCGGTCACTTCGTCCCGGACGAACCAAGTCGATTGATGAGCTGCTCCTCGTGAGCAGCCGCCGATCCACGTCAAATTCCCGATCTCAATCCCCAGTGAAAACCTCCCCGTCCAACATCATCGCCTTTCCGAGCCAACCCTGCCGGAAACCCGCCGCCCGGATTCAACCGCCGACCAAGACGAAATCCGGTGGGATCCACATCCGCCAGCTTTTAGAGGGCCCGTCACAATCCGTGGACGGCATGCGCGGACTTCTCGCTGAAACCCGCGGGATTCTAGCAAGGCGGTTTGGAGGCGGCGCGGCGAAGGCGTGTCTTCGCGTGGAATGGGGCGGACCATTCCTCCCAAACCGCCGCGGCAACTCCTGTCCACCGTCCCTGGAGGATTCCCTCGACCCGGGTCCGGACGGCGATCGGTTCGCTCTGCATTCCCGCAAAAAAAACTGCGGGTGATTCTGTTGGGGTTTTCCTTCAGGAAATTTTCGCGCGGATCGAGCCAGCCTCGTCCAGGGCCCGCGCGTCCGTATCCGCTTGGCAGGTGCCCGTCGCTTGTGGCGGAACCATCTCCCCTCCGTCCGCGCCGCGATCCGCATCACCTGGGCAAGGCGGAAAAACGGAGCTGACCCGCCACAGATTCCGAGGAGTGGCGGCTTCCGATCCTTGTTTCCATTGTCCGCACGGTGTCTCATTCTGCGCCTCCACTTCATGCCCGACCCCGCCTCGCTCCCCATTTGGAAAATCCACACCGACATCCTGCGCACGCTGCAAGCCGGCAACCGCCTGGTGCTCGTCGCCCCCACCGGCTCGGGCAAGACCACGCAGGTGCCCCAGATGCTGCTCGATGCGGGGATCGCGGGCGACAAGATGATCGTGGTGCTGCAACCCCGCCGCGTCGCCGCCCGCACCGTGGCCACCCGCGTCGCCTGGGAACGGGAGAGGGAACTCGGCGCCGAGGTCGGCTATCAGATCCGCTTCGACGATCACACCAGCGTCGGCACCCGCATCTGTTTTGTCACTGAAGGCATCCTGCTGCGCTGGCTCCAGGATGACCGCACGCTGTCTCACATCGGGGCGGTGGTCTTCGATGAGTTTCATGAGCGGAATCTGCTCAGCGATGTCGCCCTCGCCTTGGTGAAACATTTACAACAGTCCCAACGCCCGGATCTGGCCATGCTGGTGATGTCCGCCACGCTCGATGCCGAGCCGGTCGCCGCGTATTTGGACTCGTGCCCAATCCTCATTTCCGAAGGCCAAAGTTATCCCGTGGAAGTCGGCTATCTCTCCCAGCCCGACCCGCGCCCGATCACCGCGCAAGCCGCCGAAGCGGTGGAGCTCATCCTCACCGACGGTTCCCCCGGCGACATCCTCGTTTTCATGCCCGGCCGCGGCGAAATCAACGGCACCCTCGACGCCCTGCGCGGCCTGCGAACGCGGGAGCGCGTGGCCTGCATCCCTTTGCACGGCGAACTCGAACCGCAGGAACAGGACCGCGCCTTCGCCCCGAACGCGCTGCGGAAAATCATCGTCGCCACCAACGTCGCGGAAACCAGCATCACCATCGACGGCATCCGCCACGTCGTGGACAGCGGCGTGGCCCGCGTGGCCCGCTACGACGCCGAGCGTGGCATCGGCACCCTGTTGCTCGAGCCCGTCAGCCGGGCCAGCGCGGACCAACGCAAGGGCCGCGCCGGCCGCACCGCACCCGGCACCTGTAATCGTCTATGGACCGTGATCGGGCACAAAACCCGCGAGGAACGCAACACGCCGGAGATCCTGCGCAGTGATCTGGCGGAAGTGGTGCTGCTGCTGCATTCATTAGGCATCCGGGAAGCCGCCACCTTCGACTGGCTGGACAAACCCGACCCGCAGGCCGTCATGCGCGCCGAGTGTCTGCTCACCCTGCTCGGCGCCTTGCTCGACGCGGAGCTAACACCCATTGGCCGCCAAATGCTGCGCCTGCCCATGCACCCGCGTTATTCCCGCATGTTGATCGAGGCCAGCCAGCGCGGCTGCGTGCCCGACGCCGCCTTGTGCGCCGCCCTGGTC
>JBEDKU010000680.1:0-7602 GCA_041172045.1 Verrucomicrobiota bacterium
CTTGTATTGCTCGCTTTCAAATTTCGCGATGTTCTTCTTCCAGCGGATCGCGATGTCACTCGCCTGGCCGAGCTGGGCGGGGTCCTTGGAATTGAGGGAGAAGCCGAGGGTGCGGAGGGCGGCGCCGAGGACTTCCCGCATGTCGTCCAGCAGCGTGATGCGGCCCTTGAGGTCGGCGCGGTCGAGCATGCTGTAGGAGGCGACGGGGTTGTTGACCTTGCTGCCAAGCCATCCCAGGCAGGTGGCGGCCATCATGTAGGGGACGGAGTGGGCCATGGTGGGGTCGAGCGCGCGCTTGAGGTAGTCGGCATCGACGTGTTTGAGGTTCGGGAGCTTGGCGGCGTCGAGCGGTTGGAGCATTTTGTCCCGGACCAATGTTTTCACCATGTAGGAGGAGGGGGTGAGCAGGTCGTAGCCGCTGGCACCGGCGGTGAGCTTGGCATACATCGCTTCGTTCGAGTCGAAGGTGTCGATCTGGAGGGTGCAGCCGTTTTCCTTCTCGAAGCGCTTGGCGAGGTCCGGCGCGAGGTAGTCGGCCCACGTGTAGATGCGGAGGACAGTCTGGTCGCTTTTCTTGCATCCGGAAAGGGCGGTGGCGGCGAGCGCGGCGGAGGTGGTGGCGAGGAAATGGCGGCGTTTCATGATGGGATCGACAAAGAAAAATCACGAATCACAACGTTTGCCCATGCTATTTTCACGAGCTTGCGGTGGCGGGCGCATGCGCTAGGGTGTCCGGGATGAGTCGCCGATCGAGAAAACGCAGTGCATCCGGAGAAAACCGTTGGTTAGGCAAGGCGGCGGTGGGGTTGCTGGTTTTGGCTGTCATCGGGCTGGGCGCGGGCTACGCGCTGATCCGGAGCTATCTGCACAGCGACGCGTTCCGGAAATTTCTATCCGTGGAGGCGAGCGAGATGGCCCACGTGACCGGGGAGTTCGCGCCATTCCGCTGGCAGGGGCTGGCGGTGGATACGGAGGCCTTCGAGGCGACCGGCGGCGGACCGGTGACGAATCTGCGGGCGGACGGCCTGCATACCGAGATCGGCCTCGGCGGCGTGTCGCGTGGCGTGTGGGAGGTCCGAGGGTCGAATCTGCGGCGTCTGGAAATATCCGTGGATTCGCGGAAAAGGCCTGTCGACGCGCCGCCTCGCGTGGTCACCCAGGCGGCGGCTCCGAAAGCCAAAAAAACCGCCCGTCCCGGGTGGTTTCCCAGCGAAGCCGAGCTGCAGGGGATCGACGTGCGCGAGCTGGTGGTGAAGATGATCATGGATCAGGGATTGGTGGTGGCGAGCGGCATGAGCGTGCATGCGGAAAAAGCCGGTGGCCACGATACCTATCAGGCTGAAATCGACGGCGGCTCGCTGCGGCTGCCGTTCGCGCTCATTTCGGAACTCCGGCTGGATCACGCCCGCCTCCGCTATCAGGACGGACAGGTGTTTCTGACGGACGCGGTGGTTGCGGCTTGGGAAAACGCCCGGCTCCAGGGCAGCGGCGAGTGGGAGATGAAGTCGCGGCGGTTCGCGTTGGAGGGCGACGCGAGCGGAATCAAGTGCGGGGACCTGCTGAGCGCGGATTGGTCCAGGCGGCTGACCGGTGACGCGGCATCGACATTCACTTTCACCAACCACTCCGGATTTCCACAGGCGGCCGGCAAGCTCACCATCCAGAACGGCGTGATCACCGCCCTACCGATGCTCGACGCGCTCGCCGCTTACGCCGACACCCGGCGTTTCCGGGTGCTTTCGCTGAGCGAGGCGCACACCGAGTGGCAGTGGCGGAGCGGCGAGCTCGTGCTGAAAAATTTAGTGTTAGCCAGCGAGGGCTTGGTGCGTCTGGAGGGCGGCATCGCCATTCGCGGGCAGGAACTGGACGGCACCTTCCGCCTCGGCCTCGCCCCGGGGACGCTGTCCACGATTCCCGGCGCGGAAACGGACGTGTTCATGCCGGGCGAGCGGGGTCTGCTCTGGGCTTCGTTGCGCATCACCGGCACGCGGGACCATCCGAAGGAGGATCTGACCGATCGCTTGATCGCTGCGGCGGGCATGCGGATGTTCGATCGCATTCCGGAGACCGGCGAGCAGGTCATCAAATTCACCCAGTCGGTGCTCGGCGAGGCCTCTCCGAAAACCCTCGAGAAGGGCTTGAAGATCATCGAGAAAAACAGCGACACCATCCGCGAAGTCAGCGGAATTCTCGACGGGATTCTCGGCGGCGGGCGGCGGGAGAAGCCGAAAAAAGAAGACGAACCGCAGTGAACCCGCGCATTTCCCTGATCATCCCCGCGCACAATGAAGATGCGTTCCTTCCGGCCTGCCTGGAAGCGGCGCGCAAGGCGGCGGAGCGGATCGACACCGGGGTTGAGATCATCGTGGTCCTCAACCGCTGCACCGACGGCACCGAGGAAATCGCCCTTCGTCACGGCTGCCGGATCGTGCGCGAGGACGCGAAAAATTTATCCATCATCCGCAACGCCGGAGTCGCCGCCGCCGTGGGTGAAATCATCGTCACCTGCGACGCGGACAGCCGGATGCATCCGGACAGTTTCAAGGAAATCCTGCGGCGCCTCGACTCGGGAAAAGTCGTGGGCGGCGGCGCGATGGTTTATCCGGAGCGCTGGTCGGTGGGCATCGTCGCCAGCGCGCTCGCCATCCTGCCCTACCTCGCGTTCACCGGCGTGACCTTTGGCCTGTTCTGGTTTTGGAAACGGGATTTCGATGCGATCGGTGGCTTTGATCCGCGTTTCGTTTCGGTCGAGGATGTCGATTTCGCACAGCGTTTGAAAAAACACGGCCGCGGATCCGGTCGCTCGTGGGGCACCCTCATCGCGGCGCCGCTGGTGACCTCGTGCCGCAAGTTCGATCAATTCGGCGATTGGTATCTCTTCAGAAACCCCGCTTTCGTCCGCAAGGTTTTCCGTGGCGACGACCGAAAGGTGGCGGACTCCTTTTGGTATGATGTGCGGTCAGATTGAAAAAATGCCTTGGAAAGCCGCCGGATGGGTCAATGGTCGGCTTGGAACGGATTTGTCACACTCCGCCGCTTGAGCGGGCAAGTTTGCGCTCCCAGATTTGTGTGTTTACTTCGTGTTGGCACGTTCCGTGCAACCTTGAGCCCATCACCTACATTATCCCATTGTGATTTCACCGCGCAATTTCAAGCAACTCCGGACCGTGGCCGCGTTCACCCTGATCGAGATGGTCACGGTGATTGCCATTCTGGCCACGCTCATGACTGCCGGCGTGAGTCTTCTCAATGGCACCGGGGCGCAATCCCGCAAAACCGGGACGGACATGCTCAGCGGCCTCATCGAGCAGGCGCGGACCAAGGCCATTACCACGCGGTCCAATGTCCTCCTGGTCGTCGCCGAGCCTGGAGCACTTCCGGCCCAGGACGAGCGCTGCCGGATCGGCATGTTCAAGGTCGCCGACAACTGGCTGGAAAATCCCACCATGATTAAAAATGCCGAGCTTCTCAGCCGCTGGCAGGTCTTGAATACCGGCATCGTCCTGCTCCCCGGAGATGTTGAGGACAAGGGGGATCGCAGCCGCACGGTACCTAATGCGCTCGGCCAGGACAAAGTCACCATCAGCTATGGCGGTGCCAAGAACCTCACCGTCAAGGTGTATGCCATCGGCTTCAACTCCCGTGGCGGACTTTCCTTTCCCACCGGATCCACGCCCGTCGCCTTCCGCATCGCCGAGGGCGGCTACCGTGGCCCCCAACGGGCACCCAAAGCCAACGAGCGAGGTGATGAAAAGACCATCTCCGAAAACCGCTTGAAAATCGGACGCGTCACCGCCCGTCCTTACCAGATCGACGGATGATGACACCGATGAAAAAAACATCGAAGACTCGTGGCTCGTCGTTGATTGAAACGGTCATCGCCATGGGCGTGCTCGCCGTCGCCATTCCGCTGGTTTTCGGCGCTCTCGCCGAGGGTGGAAAAAGCGGCATGGCGTCCGAAGCCGACACGCGCAGCACCTGGATCGTGCCGAGCTGCATGGAGGAAATCCTCGCCTCCCGCGAGGGTCGTCCGCAGTTCTTCACCAAGACCGCGGTCAATGAGATTTTCCCACCTGTCGGTGAGGTTTGGGCACTCGCCTTTTCTCCTGAAGGAAAGACACTCGTTTCCCCTGATGGGAAACCGATTGGCAAGCTAACCAAGGCGGATTACGACAAGGGAATCAAGGAAATCAACGGCCAGCCGGTCCGCTACATCGCCACGCTCAGCTCTGCCATAACCCCCACGCCAGCCGGGTCCACCCCCATGCTGCGCGCCCGCATCACCCTGGAATATCCATCCACTTCGCCGGCGAAGAAGCGCCAGAAGCTCGACTTCTACACCCGCATCCCATGAGAGCCCACCGCCCAAGCCACCGCGGATTCTCGCTCATCGAGTTGATGTTCTCGATGGCCATCGGATCCATCATCCTCATCCTCGCCGCCACCATGCTCGGCAGCTCCGGCGAGGGTTACGAGCGCGTCGGTGGCAGCGTCGCCAGCGAGCGCGAGGCCCGTGCCCTCATGACCCAGCTCGCCTCCGACCTCGCGACCGCCAGATTTCACAAGGACAGCATCATCGAAAAATCCACCGCCTCCTGGCCCACCGACCGACTCGGATTTCTCAGCCTCCAGACCGCCGCCGCCCAGACCGATGCTGGCCGCATCGGCGACCTCTGCGCGGTGAACTATTACATCAAGAACGTCGATATCGGTGGCAAATCCGTCCGCTGCCTGATGCGCGGGTTTCGCGAAAGCAACGACACCTTCACCGCCGTGAAATCCACCGGTCCGGAGGCGATTGCCGAACTCTTCAAAGAGCGAGTGGAGATCGACGAACCCATCGCCTTCGGGGTCGTCTCCTTTGAAGCGCGTCCAAGGTCCCGCGACGCCGAGGGCAAATGGAGCGACTGGGTGAAAAACGACGTCACCGGCCCGGAAGCACTGGATATCAAGCTCGTCATCGCCCGCCGCGAGCTCGCCGGGAAACTCAAGCAGCCCGGCGACTGGACTGGTTCGGGCAACGCCGGAAAACTGATGGGAGACCCCACCAAAGCCAATCGCAACAAGGATCTCGAAGTTTACGGAACCACTTTACGATTTGGAAACAATGCGACTCTCTAACTTGCACCGCCCCCGCAGCGCGGCCGCCGGCTTCACCTTGCCGGCCATCCTGGTCGTCGTCGGCGCGCTGCTCATCCTTGCCGTGGGCGTCCTGCTCGTCACCGGCATCGAGCGCAACACGTCCCGCGCGTTTTCCGATAGGGAGCGCGCCGCACTCGCCGCCCGCGCCGGGCTGGAGGACGTGAAGGGCATCTTCGCCAAGGAGGCCTCCAACGATGATTTCCTCATTCTCCAGGGCCAGGATCCCAAGGCCTCCACAGCCACCAAGGACCCCGCGCCCTACCTCTATCTGGCCCGCGGTTCCGGCGGCGGTACCGATGTGAAGTACCGTTACGTCCCCCTCTTCAGCGCGGAAACCGTTCCCGCGGCCCCGGCGGCCAAAAGCCCGTTCAAAGCGCCCGATGCCAAGGACCTGATCGGAACCCGCACCAAGGATCTGGCCGCCCTCCCGTGGTACGACCCCGCCAAGGTCTCATGGATCAACATTCCAGACGCCAATAACAAGATCGTTTCCCGCTACGCCTACTGGGTGGAGGACCTTCAAAGCCGCGTGGACGCCGGCACCGCGGGGAACACCAAGGGTCCCGAAGGAGCACACAATCGATTTGGTTGGAAAGCCGGAGACATGGCGAAGCCTGAAAGAACCGCGAAATTTCCAGCTCCTGGATTGAACGCTGAGGAGTTAAAACTAGGTCCGGATGGGCGTGACACCGCGCCACCTCTCGACCAAGTCGCTTTGTATCTGCTCGATCCCGCCGTGGTTGCTAAGGATGACTCAATCCTGGACAAGACCATCATTGACGGGCGCAAGGCGCTGATTTCACCAGACTCGGTTCTAGCTGTTTCGGGAATCGTCCCGCCTCTCACCCGCAACCCCGACGGCCACCTGACCGAAGCCAAGGCACGCGCCTTGGAGGAAAGCCTCACCGCAGCGGTCGAGCCCTACGATGAGCAACCGTTGGTCCCGTTCGCCTATGGCATCGACCCAGCGGTTACAGGCAAGCCAAGGCTCAACCTCAACGCTCTTCTGGCCAAGCCCGCTTCCACCGCGGTCGATGAAATGGCGGATTGGATCAAAAAAGGCCTCCCGTCGTTTGAGAGCCGCAAGGGTGGCTTCCCCGACAACTATCTCAAGACGCTTGCCGCAAATGCCATCGACTACGCGGACTCGGACGCGGATGCGACGGTGAGCTCGGGCTCTATCATGGGGAGCGACGCCTACCGCGGGCTGGATGCCTATCCGCTGATGAGCGAGGTCATTCTCCACATCAAATACCTCGGCAACTCGGTCTTAAAAGGCCGCAAAGTCCTCTTATGGCAGATGATTGTTTACGCCGAACTCTGGAACCACACCAACTTCAGGGTGACGGGCAACGCCCGTATCTCGTACGAAAACGGAATGAAGCCTCCCGCGATCGGAGCCGGTGTCATCGGCGAGCGTTTCGACGCTCCCGAATTGATGGATGACGCCGCACAGGTGACATCCGTTCCCAAGGTCACAAGAATCGGAGATCGCTATTGGTCTGCGCCGATTTTTGTGGATCTCGTTCCTAACCAATACAAGTTTTATAAAGCGGTCACCGTCAACTACACGATGGACGTGGGATCTGCATCAACAACCCTCCAGACCAAGTTCGAAATTTCCGAGGACCTCGGATCCTCCGGCATAAGCATGATGTGGAATGATCGGGAGATGGACCGCAGCGACAAATTGATAAGAGCCAATTCGAGTTCGACCAACCCGGAACTCGAATTCACGACGAATACCGCCAAACAGTCCGGCAAAGCCAATATTCCAGGCCATAGCTATGGAATTTATAATACGGTGAACAATTACAAGAACAACATGGGGGACTCCCGGCAGGCGCTTTACCTGCGCAGTTCGGACTATCCTCTTTCGGATAATTCCTATCCAAGTAATGTGAGCCCCAATCGACGCAATATCCGCAATTTCACGATTTACAAAAACGGTGGAGGTCAGTCGGCCGTCTATGGTCGGGTTCTTCCCTCGGAATGGCCCGATGGAGGTCACGATACACCGATCAACCTCTGGTCACCACTCTCCCCACCGGCCTTGAACTATGATCCCACGACCTATGCCGACTATAAAGGCAGCCAGCTCGAAGGTGACACCCCGACATTCATCTCGAATCGTGGACGATTCTACAGCGCCACCGAACTTGGGCGAATTTTTGATCCGGTCATGTTCACTCCGAAGTATGACAGCGCCGACGACACGGCCACATTGCTTACGGGAACCATGCCGGCGAAGCGTGTCTCCTGGCCTTCCGTCGAGGTCAACAGCACGCCGGGGATCTATTATGGGGGAGGTAACACGCTGCGCATCGGGCGCCCGGAACATCCGAATTTCGACCAGCCTTCGAAACACGCTCCGGCCGACATGCCTGGGAACCACGCGGCACGTTTGCTGGATCTTTTCCACGCGGGGAAATCCCGGTCGGAGGGCCAGGAAGATCGCGA
>JBEDKU010000681.1:0-8078 GCA_041172045.1 Verrucomicrobiota bacterium
CGTTCTGGGCCGGCGTCGCCACTCCGATGAACGCATCGATCGAGCCGTTCAGATCCGCATCAATCCCGATCCAGAGATTCCGGTCGAATTTTGGATTGTTGGTGTTGCCGCCATGGTCATCAAGTCGAACTCGGAAGCCAATGGAGCCATCGGTCAAAGAAGGGGTTCCTGCGTTGTCGAATGCGGTGAAGAAACCGGGACTGGAGGCAGTACCGACGATGTCGCTCGCCGGGTCCCCGGTCTGCTGGTCATCCAGGAAGTCGTAATTCGCACCCAACTGAATCCAACCCGCGCCAACGCTTGGTCCGCTGAGTGAGATCGCCGCATTTGCGGCGGAAATGCTGAAAAGTAGGGCGATGGAAGGGTGGGCGATTTTCATGGGATGGATGGGGGTGGAGGATTTCCTCAAAACCACGCGGCGGATTCGTAGCGGGAATTGCTCGAAATGGAAGTAGATTATCAAAAAATATTAATAATCTGATTAATTTGATTATTAGGTTTTAAAGAGTATTTGACCAGCAAGGTGATTTTTGGGATCTGGATGCCGTCGTCGCGTGGCGGGTGAGGTATGGCGGGCAATGCGACATCGGCGACGATGCCTTGATGGAGCGCGTTTTGTAACTTACGTGATCATGTCGGAAATATGTTTTGAATTTGTTTAATATTTGGTGGTCATTCGCTTCTGAATTGGAATTTGAGAACCGACTGATCGGTTGTAAATGATTGGATATCAATCATTTGATAGCTGATTTGTTGTGAGGGATCCGATGGTTTGAGGCAAGTCGCCAAACCGGACCTCGCATTTTTTAGAATTCTTCAGGAAGAGGGCTTGATTTTTTAGATTTCCTGAAAATCGGGTTGTCATGCTTTAGTTTGATTGATAATGAGTATTTTGTAATGAATGCCGTTCGACCTTCCCGCCATGCCTATTTTCGAGATTCCAGAGGGAAAGAGCTAAACGCTCGTCCGCTCCGGACAAGATGGGCGCTGATCCTGTTTTCCGGCAGTTTGATGAGCGCCGCTTCAGCCGATGTTTTCGGTGATTTCACCTACTCCGAAAACCAAGCCACGAGCCCGGTTTCTGTCACGATCACGGATTATCCCACAAGCGCGACCGGAGCGGTCGAGATCCCAGCGGAAATCGCCGGTATGCCGGTGTTGGCCATTGGCCCTCAAGCCTTCGCCCTGTGTGCCGGAATCAGCAGCGTGACGATCCCCGCGAGCGTGACCAGCATCGGGGCACAGGCGTTTCTGAATTGTACCGGACTCGCCGCCGTGGACATCCCTTCGAGCGTGACCAGCATTGAAAACGGTGCCTTTAATTTATGCATCGCACTGACTTCGGTAACGGTTCCTGTTGGCGTGACGGTTCTCGCCGATAGTATTTTCGAGTCCTGCAGCGGGCTGACGTCTGTGACGATTCTAGGGAATGTCACCAGCGTGGGAAACAGTGCGTTTGTTGGCTGCGGCGGGCTGGCGAGCCTGGCGATCCCGGGCACGGTGACAAGCATCGGCACGTCCGCCTTTCGCTTCTGCAATGGGCTGACGAGCATGGAGATTCCCAGTGGGGTGACGGCGCTTCCATTCGGTCTCTTTTCGGATTGTGAGAATCTCACAAGCGTCACCCTGCCAGCCAATTTGACGACCATCGGCGGGAGTGCCTTTGCGAAATGCGTCAGTCTGACGAGCATCTCCACCCCGGGAGCGGCGACCAATCCTCCAAGCATCGCCCTTCCCGCGACGGTGACGAGTCTGGGGACCTTTGTGTTCGCTGAATGCGGCGCACTGACTTCAGTGGTGATCCCGTTTGGGGTGCCGAGTATCGGGACCAGTGCTTTCGAGCTCTGCACATCGCTTACGACGATCGCAATCCCGTCTTCCGTCATGGCGTTCGGGAATGACGCGTTCAGGTCATGCAACTCGCTTCTAAGTCTTGAAATCGCCTCCAACGCGACCACCACGATTGGGACGAATGTTTTCGAAGGGTGTACTGCCATGACTTCGATCATGGTGAACCCGGCCAATCCCAGCTTCAGCAGTGAGGGCGGGGTGCTTTTCAATAAGCCGAAAACCACCTTGGTGACCTATCCCCGTGGGCTGGCGGGTCCGTATGTCGTTCCTTCGACGGTGACGGCGATTGCAGCCAACGCGTTTCGCTTTGCCGTCGGCGTGACGAGCATCAGTCTGCCGGCGACATGTACCGCGAGCGGACTGGAGTCATTTGCAGGCTGCAGTTCGCTCACTTCGTTCACGGTGGCTCCGGGCGGCACCTCCGGATTTAAAAGCGGAACCGGTCCATTGTACTCGTTCTCAGGGCTGAGTCTTGTGGCCTACCCGGGTGGATTGAGTGGTGCCTTCACGGTCCCGTCCCCGGTCTCCACCATCTCGGAGTCCGCCTTCCGGTATTGCGGCGGGCTGACGAGTGTGACGTTGCCAGGCAGCATCGTCACGGTCAGGAATACCGCCTTCGCGAACTGCGGGCAGCTGACTTCGGCGACCTTTCTGGGCAACTCGCCTACGACTCTCTTCGGAACCAACGTCTTCCAATCCGCCGCCACCGGCTTCTCGGTCTTTTTCTACGCGACTGGGACAGGCTTCACCGCGCCGATCTGGAAGGGTTATCCCGCCAGCGCCATCGGTCCCAACGCCGCCCTGACCAACTGGTTGCTAGGCTACAATCTGCCTCTCAATTCCGATCTTACGTCGGATGCCAATGGCGACGGAGTCAGTCTGTTGATGGCCTACGCGCTCAATCTTGATCCCGGCCAGTATCTCGGCGGCAGCTCCCCGCAACCGGTGATGACGGCGGAGGAAATGAGCATGAGTTTTTACGCGGGTGCCGGCGGAGTGACATACGTGGTCGAAACCAGTCCGGATCTGGTCTCCTGGGGCACGGAGGGGGTTTCCTATTCGGATCTCAATCAAGTCCGGACCGCCACGGTGAGTCGCACGCCATCGAGTCGTTTCATGCGGTTGTCGGCGAGTTACTGATCCTGATCGGACTTACGTGATCACGTTTTCGATTATTCTTTAGGTTTTTTTAAATATTTGGAATTTTTTTGCCCGGCGGCCAGGGCTCAGTGTTCGGATTAGAATCACCCGGAGATGATTTTCAGGATGAAATGATAGGGAAAGTGAGTGGGTGAGGACATGATTTTTTCAGGCATCAGTCGAAAAAATCCCTTGAAACAAAGGGTTTTTGATGATGACAGATGAGTTTGGAATCTGTTCAATAACAGGATAAGATTTTTCTTGTTAAGAATTATTAAAATTCTAAAATGTCGCCATGGTTAAGGCATGCTGAGCTTTAACTTTTTGCTCAGGTCTCATGAAACTCGCGCCAATCATCGCCGGATTTGCCAGTATCGCCCTCACCGGGGTGGCGGTGGCCGCCCGCTTGGAGGATCGGCTTGCCCAAGTGCATGAACGCTTTCTCGAGGACCGCCGTGGGGCACTTCCGTCGCTGAGCGATCCATTCGAAGTGCCTGAGGTGGCGAGAACGGTGATCGAGGCCCCACGGGAGCGCTTCAGGTCGGCGTTCGCGTGGAAGCGCAATGTGGTCGCTACGGTTTTCTGGGTGGGGGAGCTTCCAACCGAAAACAATCCGACCCCGAACACCAAGAGCGCCTGGGATCAGAACTGGCAGGCCAATTTCGGAGGCTATGACGAGCCGGACCGCCGCGAAGGTTACCTGCCTGCCGGATTCACCCCTTCCTTGAACCCATTCTACATCGCGCTTCCCTACAATGACGTCGCCAAAGGCGGCGTGCATCGCCCTGAAGCGTGCGAAGTGATTCCATGGTTTTGGGAGAGCTACCGTGGAGACGGCATCTCCGTCTGCAAGGGCCGCTGGGTGGCCGTCCATCACGAAGGAAAGGTTTGTTACGCCCAGTGGGAGGATGTCGGTCCGTTCGAGGTGGATCACTGGCAATACGTTTTCGGAAAAGAGTCCCCACGGAACAACCGCAATCAGGCGGCCGGCATCGACCTGAGTCCCGCCGTCAGGGATTTTCTCAACCTGCGCAGCGGGGCCGTCGTCGAATGGCGCTTTGCGAACGAGCAGGAAATCCCGCGAGGCCCCTGGAAGAGCTGGTCCCATGAGCCGGCCCTGCCCCGGCGCTGAACATTCACCCCTAGACAACTGCTGTTCAACCCCTAACCCGATCCAAACGACCCCACCCGTCAATTGCATCAAATCACATCCTTTCTGAGGTGCTGTCCGTCCCGACAGCCCCTCAGGCGGCCCGGATCGGGGTTCTGTCCCGAATCGGCAGGTTTCATTGAGAGTTCCTCTCGGCGGCCCCTGCCTCTGCCCGAACCGGGCCGCCCATCTCTCGGAAGTTGTCCCGCTTCCGAGGTCCAAGATGAAAGGCTCCGCTCGAAGTCTCACCCTTACAACCAGCCATGAAAACCAACCATTGGGTTGCCGCGCCGGCAACCGTTCTCGCCATGTGCTCCATGGCCTCGCTTCCCTGTGCCGCCCAAGGTAACAGCGGCAACAATCAAACCGTGTTTCCCGCGATGCCGTCCGGATGGCTGACCGCCTTCCCGACCATCGTTCAGACCGGCACCCACCCCACCCTCAACTGGGGCATCAACTACCCGTCGATCGTCGAGGACTATATCACGATCACCCCGCCGTCCACGATCACCGCGGACGAGGAGGTGGATTGCGAGATCCGGGTGCTGGGTGCCGGTGTGACCGTCACCAACTCCAACAACGGCGGCTTCACCTTTGTGCCGACCCAGGCCCAAGTCAGTTATGACGGAGGCACGTACACCCAGATCTTTTACGGGACCAACCTTGAGGTGAATCCGAACACGTTGGTTTACACCAAGACCATTCCAAAAAACAAAAAGCTGCGTTTTGGCGGACGCTACAAGTATAATAACAGCTGGGGGCCTTACTTCAATTCCTCAAGCGGTACCGAAAACGTGCGGACCTTGGTCAACGGATCCACCCCACCTTCAAACGTTCCGGACTACAACGCCCCGTCGCTAGAACAATTCATCAAACCCTATCTGACTCCGGACGGCAAAGTGAAAATCGGTCCGATGGACGCGATCGTTTTCATGGAACTCACCCACACCGACTCCCAGATGTCGGACCCGGGATACGACCTGCAGGACATGGTGCTTCTCGTCACCTTCAAGTCGAAGGCGAAAACTAACAACGGTCACGGCAACAACATCGACGGCATCGATTCGAGCAATCCCGGAAACGCTCCGTTCATCAATCTCGATACGGATCCGCAGATCGATGATGAAGGAGGAGGTGGTGGGGCGGCTCCAAGCGATCCTTGAACCATTTGGGTCACCAACATCCAACCACTCTTCAAAATGAAAATCCGTCTTGTTTCCTGCTTGCTGCTTGTGCCGCTGACTGTCGCTGCCGAAGTCAAGCCCCGGGCGAAACCCCACTTCGCGGACTCGCCCTCCAGCCAGGAGCTGAACCTGGCCTACCGCAAGTCCAGTCAAAGAGATCCCATGAAAACCCTGGTCAAGATCCCAGGGGAGGATCCCACCAAATCGAACCAACCGGTCAACCTGCTGGAACAGTCCGACATCATTTGCTTCGGCGGCGTGGCCACCCTGGTCCCCAAGCGGGCGATTCTCACCCTGCCGGTGAAATACAAGGACTGCATGAAGCTGAAACCAGGATCCAAAATCGTAGGCTGGGCGGAATTTTACGCGGTCAATCGCGGATGGATCACCACCGTCGAGGTTTCCCGCGTCCAAGCGGAAGGGAACAAGGCTTTTGCCAAGGACGCCTCCGACCGGATAACCAAAAGCATGAATCTGGTCGTCGCCACCTTCAGTGGCGGCCCCATCTCCGTTCTTCCGCTCAAGCAACCCGAAGCTAACACCGAAACCGTCAAAGTCACCCCATGAAAACCAAACTCCTCCTTCTTCTCGCGCTGACGACCGCCTCGGTGGTCACAGCCTTTGGTCAGGCTGGCGCGGTTTACACCAACTTCGTCAGGCAGGTGCAGATGCCTTCGGGTGTCCTTTGGGATTCCACGGTCGTTTCCGAAGGTGAACAGTTGTCCGCCCTTGCCATCAACCCCGGTGGTGCGCGCTTCGAACTTTGGACCGTCAAAGCGGACCCGCTGACTGTCTATCTGCTCGATACTCGCTACGTTGGAACGTACGTCCCCCAGGCGGACGTGGTCATCCGGACCGACGATCCCACGATCTACAACGGCGTTCCCCGGACCCGGGCGGACAAGGGTTTCATCGTGGATATCGCCACCGCCGGCTTGCGCACGGAGGCTGATGCTCCTGCGGCCTCCAAAAGCGTAAAGCTCCTACGCCACGTTCAGTCCTACGGTGTGACTGGGGACGGAGTTAACATTGACCGCACACAGGCGACGCTGATCAGCCAAGTTTCCCTCGTCAACAATGCCATTCACCGACTCACTTACACTGGAAATCTGGTGCCGGGCGCCGATCGGTTGAAAATTCGCGGTGAGGAGCGCTTCTCGGTGTATTCGCTTGAAGACTACCAATCCCCGTCGGCCCAAATCGCATCACGTTTTGTTCAGATATGGCCTGTGGCGGATGGAGTCATTTCGGGACTCGTGAACAACCAGGTGATCCGCTTCTCCGCCCCGACGGTCACATTCGCCTACAAAGATCTTTATCCGGATTCCCGGACTTACGCCCAGGTCTACAAGGGAGAGGCCCGGGCCGGAGTGCAGGGAGCGGTGATTCCGGGCTCATGGCAGCCTGTCTTTCAGGGGACTCCCTTCGCAGTCACGCTCACTTCACAAAACTACGACAACCTGCTGGACTCGGACGGTCGCTGGACGATGGAACTCGTCACCGAAACCCCGTTCGGGATCGAGCGGATGCGGACGCCTTCCGGTCAAATCGCCGCCGTGACTTTCGTGGTGGATCGGACGATCGAGGTCAACAGCTCCGTCACCACGGTTGAATGATCTACGGCCCCTTGAGTTCCTTGAGCAGTTCATTCCTGAAATTCTCATTCCGATAAACCAGGGAAAATCGCGCAACTTTGGATTTCCGCAACAAGTCCTCCACGGTGGTGAAAACCAGCAGGAGGAACAAGCCCTTCACCGGCTCCCGATGAAACGATTGAGTCCGAGTCACATACTGGTCCTCCACCGCGCGCTGTTGTTGGTTGGTCAGGAGCGCGCCGTGTTCCGAGGCGACCTGCTTGCGCAGCGCCTCGAAACGGGTCTCCATCACGTCCGCGGAAGCCTCGGGATCGAAGTAGTGGATCGTGAGCTCATGGAGTTTTCCACCGAGGAAGCGGCCTTCGACGGAACCCGCCTGGGTCTCCGGCAGAAAGCCTTTTTTCGGCTGGATCCGCACGATGCGGATTGCGGATTGATCTCCGGGCAGGGAAATTGTTACATCCAGCGAATGTCTGGATGCCCAAGTAATCAACTTTTCCGGAGAATCGCCCCAGCGCAGGCCGAACGGCGGTTCGAGGATCCCCTGGGCCAGGGTGTGACCGGCCGCCAGGAAAAGCACCCAGGTGAGGAACGCCCGTCTGAAAATGCTGAGAATGGTCCCGCCCATGCGGAGAGTTTCAGGTGTTCGCGTCCGGTTCGCAAGGCGCGATCGCGCCGCCAGGGCTTTGTTTTGATGGAGGCGATGATGGCGCTTTCCCTGCTTGTGGTGCTGGGGTTGGTGTTGTTGAAGGTTTCCCTCAATGTGCTGGCTCCCCGCCAATGGATGCTTCAGCAGACCTTGTCCGACGCCTACATGTCCTACGAGCGGGCCTATGCCGAGCGCATCCCTTTTGACAGCCTGGTCGCCAGCAACTCGCCCTGGCCCGCCTCCACGGCATCCACCGTTAATAAGACCACCACCACTGTGGAGGTCGGCCGGTTGCCGGGAGGCGTTCCGATTACCGGCACGGTCACCCGGACCCGCCTGCCGGATCCCGGAAACTACCCGATCGACGGCGGCAGCGGCACCGTGGAAACCAATCCGGCCGCCATGAAAGTGTGGAAGGTGCAAAGCGTGCTCACCTACAAGGTGGGCAAACGCAACTATGCGAAATCCCGAACCGTCCTGCGCACCCAGTGAGAACCAACATTCAACGC
>JBEDKU010000682.1:0-2867 GCA_041172045.1 Verrucomicrobiota bacterium
GCCGCCGGCAGTCATCCGACGCCCGACGGGATGGAGGAAACGCTGCCCGCCTTCCGCATTTCCGCCAACGAGGTCACCATCGGCCAATACGCCGAGTTTCTCGAAACCCTCGGCATGCTGGCCAAGGATCAACGCGACCGCACCTTCGATCTCGCGGAGCAACCTGCGGCAAAAACCTCGCACGAACCCACCGACTGGCCCGCGTTGTTCGCCGCCGCGAAAACCCGCGGACTCTGGCAGAACCAGCTGGTCACGCTCGACTCGCCGGTCGTCGGCATCGACTGGTGGGACGCCGCCGCCTACGCCGAGTGGAAAAAAGCCCGCCTGCCGTCGCAGGAGGAGTGGTTCGCCGCGCTCAGTGTGGAGATGAAATCGCCCGCCGCCATTTCGCCGGGTCCGTGGGCGCCCGTCACCGAGCAAACCGCGGATCGAACGCCGTCCGGACTCATCGGCATGGCCGGCTCCGTCTGCGAATGGACCGCCGATCTGGAGACGAACCCGGCCAACCCGCTGGGCGACCGCCGCTGGGTGATCATCGGCGGCTCGTATTTGAAACCCGGCAGCAACGCCCTGACCCGCGAATGGACGCGCGACCGCTCGCTGCGTCGGCCGGATCTTGGGTTCCGCGTGATTTTCGATGCGGAGTGACGCCCTCCGGACTGCGCGAAGCTCTGCTCGCGCCTAAGGCGGCTCCGGCTCTGCCGGATGTGGGGCGGAGCTTCTTCCGCGAGGTGCCGGAAATGAAGAGCTCCGCGCCGCATGGAGCAGAGCTTCCATCCGCCACCTGGCGGCAGTCGAACGTGCCGCACTCCGGGTTTTCACCCCTCGCCCGGCGGCGTCACCACCACCACCCGCTCGACGCCGCGTTTGGAAAACTCCTCCCAGTAGCGCTTTTCCCACGCCACCGTGCGGGCGCGGCGGTCCTCCTCGCTGAGAGCCTCCCATTCCTTGAAGCCGATCGCCCGCGCCAGATCGCGGTCCGCGAGTCTCACCGCGAGCTCGTCCCAAAAACTCTCGTTGCGGAACTCCTCGTAACACTCGTGATAGAAAAGATTTTCCTCCCGCTCCGCCTTCACCCGGAAGCGCTGGGTTTCCTCGTCGAACTCGATCCAGTCGCCCAGTCCCGAGTGGCCGGCTTTTTCGAGGATCTTGCTCTCCAGATTTTCAAACGCGGACACCTGGTCGTTCGCCGTTTCCTTCTGGTTCCACGACGCGACGTTGGCCGCGAGGCTGACCATTTCCACCAGCGTGGCGAGTTCTTGATCGGAGAGGCGCAAATGCATTCGTGCCAGGAACAAACCATCGCAGCGCGCCACCCGCAAGCCTGCAACACTCCAGACTTGATCTTCGGAAAATCCCCCGCCAGTTTCCCGGCCTGCCCCTGCACGAGTAGCTCAGCGGTAGAGCGGTCCGCTTACACCGGATTGGTCGGCGGTTCGATCCCGTCCTCGTGTACCACTTTTTTCACAACCGCCAGACGTCCAGGGTTTTCCCCTTTTGGCAAAGGTCCGGCGCTTCATCGATGAGTCCCCAGCTCAGCCAACCGGCGTTCCACTCCACCCAATGGGCGCGCCCCGGGGAGGTGAACGAGCCGGTATTGATTACCCGCCGGCCGCCGCGCAACCAGCAGCCTTCCCAGTGGAAATGGCCGATCAACAGGACCTCCGCCTTCGGGAAATAATCCGCGCAAAACTTCGCGCCGGCGTTTCCCTGGGTCGTCCACGCCTCGATCATCTTCACCGCCCGCCGCGGCGGGATGACCGCGTCCCACGCCCGCTGCAGAAAACTCCGGCCGGTCGGATACTCGACCGAACAAAGTTCGCGGGCGATGTCGCGGGCGACGGATAGGCGATCCTCCGCCACATTGGCGGCATCCGGGTATTTGTCCCAAAGTTGTTGGACCCGCCCGCCGTTGACGAGGATTTCCCGCTTCCACGGCGAGCCGGCGGCTAACAATGCATCGCCATGGGTGATGACGATGCGCCCTTCCGCCAGCTCGATCCAGCCGGGGCCGGTCCAACCGGGATCATGATTGCCCGCTAGAAAGACCGCCTCCGCGCCCTCCTCGCGGCAGAGCGCCCGTAACTCCTCCAGCATGGTCGTCGCGCGGCTTAGGAACGGCGCGGCAAGCTCCTGCCAGGTGTCACCGTTGAAAATCACGGTCCCCGCTCCGGCGATCAGCGGTCGTAACGAGGACACCTGCTCGATCCGGCACAGCTTGTGACCCAAATGAAGATCGGATAACACGCGCACCGGTTCATTCATCGGCCACCCGGCGCTGGCGCACCGCCTCGAACAAACAGACGCCGGTCGCCACTGAGACGTTCAGGCACTCGACTTTTCCCGCCATCGGGATGGAGGCGAGAAAATCGCAGTTTTCCTCGGTCAGCCGGCGCATGCCTTTTTCCTCCGCGCCGAGCACCAGCGCGAGCGGGCCCTTGAGATCGAGTTCGTATATCGACTTGGACTTCGCGTGATCCGACGTGCCGACCAGCCACAACCCGGCGGCTTTCAATTTCTCCATCGTCCGCGCCAGATTGGTCACTTGGGCGAACGGCACGTGATCCGCCGCGCCCACCGACACGCGGCGCACCGTCTCGGTGATTCCCACCGCCTTGTCCTTCGGCGCGACCACGGCATGCACCCCCGCCGCATCTGCCGTGCGCAGGATGGCCCCGAGATTGTGCGGATCCTGCACGCAATCGAGGATCAGAATGAACGGCACCGCCTGCTCCGCCACGATCCGCATCAGGTCATCCTCGTCCAGCGACGGCGTGATCGTTTCCACCGCCTGGACATGGCGGTTTTCACGCGCCTGCTTGTTCTGGGTGCCGTGTGGAGGTGAGAAACGGGGTTTCATGCGGGAA
>JBEDKU010000683.1:0-5386 GCA_041172045.1 Verrucomicrobiota bacterium
CCATGACACCGATCGACAGGAAACAGACGCCGAACTCTGGCGAGCGGAACTCGGCACCCCGCCCTATCAGAAGTCGGTTTTGGGCGGTGTGCCGGTGTTCTTTCTCAACAGCGGCCACGGCGGCATGATGGACCCGGTTCAGGTCCAATGGTTCAACAACGAAGCGGCTTCCATCCCGACGAATCAGGAGGTGCTGATTGTCTGCCACTATCCATCGTTCTGTCTGTTTGCCACCTATGCGGGACTCAAACGAACGGTGGCCACCGCGTTCGCCGGCCACCAAGCCCCGGTATGGATCATCAGCGGCCACAACCATTACTTTCGCGAGGACTTCTACCACAACAAGGGAACCCGTTTCATCCAAAGTCAGGTCACTTCGGCCAGCACCAAGATCTGGAACGACGGCAATGCTCCAGGCTATGCCTTGCTGGGTTTGCAAGATGGCCGTGTCGTCAGTCGCATCTTCCGTTCCATCAGAGTCGGCAGTTTTCAAGTGTTACCCTCGCTCGCTTCATTAAGCTTCAACCAACTTCGTTGGGCTTTCGACCGGATCGAATATCCTGGCGAGGTGTTCCACGAGGGCTTTTATGACCGGACCGGTCGCGTCCTCAGCTTTCAGGCCGTGGATATGAAATGCCATTTCTCGCACGTCCAGAACCTGACTTGGCAGATGAATCTTTGGCGCTTCGGTGGCAAGGTCCGCGAATTCCTCATTTCTGGAACCATGGCTCTACCTACCCGGGTCGCGTTCTCGGCGACCAGCCCAAACGGCCCCTGGCTGGAGGTTCCGATACCGACAGATGCGGCGAGCGCCAGCGACATGGTATACCGCTTCCTCATCCCCGCGCAATTTCTCACCGCCACGATCCTCTACGTGAACGTCGCCTCCGACCTTCAGTGGGGACTTGCCAGGACAGAGATCGCCGGTTGGGGAGTGGCTGCCTCCGCCGAATCACTCACGGGCTACGAGCGGTGGATCGCTCGTCGCTATAAGACGTTCCTTCTCACCGCAGAGACCCATCCCTCAGCCATTCCCGCCGGCTCCAGCGTGTCGAACCTCGAACTCTTCGCCTTCAACCTCGCCCCGGGCACCGGATCCAACGGCGCTGCAATACCCCCGCCGCAGATCCAAGGGCTGCCGTCGCAATCGGCCGTCCTCATGGACCAGACGAATCGCTTCCAATTCGCCCGCAGAAAAACCAGCACCCATCCGGGAATCGCCTGCATCGTCGAAGAATCGACGGACCTGAAAAACTGGAGTTCCGTCGATCCCGCCAGGCTGACCGTCACTTCTCTGGATTCCGCATGGGAAGAAGTACGCATGACCGAGGCGGTTGCCAACGGCTATTTCCGGGTGAGGGTGGAAAAGGCCGCCGATCCAGAGGGCGGCTTCCTCCCTTGGCAAAACTCCGTGGCAATTCCTGCAGGATCATCCGCCGACAGAAACGCCAATTCGATCGACGACCTGATGGAGTATGGTTTCAATCTTACCCCCTCCGGCGGCGGCGGCCGCCCCTACGATCCAAGTCGAATAGGTGATCCCCTCGGATTGCCGGCCATCGGTGCTTGCGGAAGACTGGTCTCCCGGATCGTTTACGCGAGGATGCGTGCCAATACGGCACCAGGGGTTTATTATATCCTGGAACAAAGCCAGAACCAGTCGGATTGGGCCCAAGTGCCACAGGCCATCGTGACCGAGCGCATCCTCAAGTCCGACGCTTCGTGGGAACAAGTCGAGTGCCTGCTGGATGATGCGTCGCAACCCGGGATGTACTACCGGGTCCGGGTTGAGCTTTCGCAGCCTTTGTTGCAGTAATCCGAATGAGGTTTAGACTGAAAACCATGAGGCAATTGTTTGAATTTTCCGGCGGGCTGGTTTTCGCTTTAGGCAGCATGATCCCGCTGCAAGCAGCTCAAGTGATCCGTGGACCCTATCTTCAGTCCGCGGCTGAGGACCGGATGACCGTCTGCTGGCGTACCGACGTGGCAACCACCAGCGAACTTTCATTCGGGCTTACGGCGGACGGTGTGGCCACTCCCGTGATCGATCCAGGCACCCGCACGGATCACGCGGTCAAGCTCACTGGCCTGCAAGCCGCCACCCGCTATTACTACCGGGTCCGGGGAACACCGCTTACCGGCAGCATGGTGGATGTGGGCGGAACCGGGCATTGGTTCAAAACAGCTCCCGCGTCTGGCACCTCCGTCCCAGTCCGAATCTGGGCACTGGGAGACTCGGGATACGACAATGCGGATTCGGTGAATTCATTCGCTGCCTATCAAAACGCAACCGCGGTGCAAGGAAAGACCACCGATGTTTTCATGATGCTCGGGGATAATGCCTACATTACTGGCACGGACTCCCAATATCAGTATTCGGTGTTCAACCGTTACGCCCCACTCCTTAAGAACACTCCGCTGTGGGCGGCTTTTGGCAACCACGACGGCGACTCAGTCTCCCCACCTTCCGCTTCGCCGGTGCCCTACGATTCGATTTTTCATTCCCCGACTGACGGGGAATGCGGCGGAGTGGCGTCAGGAGCCGAACGCTACTACTCCTTCAATCACGGGAACGTACATTTCATCTGCCTCGATACAAACACCCCGGGAACTTTCGACGATGCGCCGGGGGGAACCTACGGGATGGTGGACTGGCTGAAAGCCGACCTCGAAACCTGTTCGGCGGACTGGATCATCGCCTACATGCACCAAGGTCCGTATTCAAAGGGTAGTCATGATTCCGATACCGAGTTAAATCTGAAGAATACCCGGCTCTATGTGGTGCCTTTACTGGAAAGTCATGGAGCTGATCTGGTGCTTTGCGGACACAGTCACAGTTACGAACGTTCCTGTCTGAACGACGGACACTATGGATTAAGCTCCACCTGGAATCCTGCAACCATGCGCAAATGGCCGGGCAACGGCTCCGATCTCGGCGGCGTGGATGGCAGCGGTTCATTCATCTCCGGCAATTCACTGGCAGGCGGAATCTACCAAAAACCCGCCGCCATCGCCCGCACCGGAACCGTCTATGCCGTGAACGGCGCTTCAAGTTTGCTGGCTTCCTGGTGGGGAGGCTCCTCCGCAACCGTCAATCCGACTCCCCATCCCGCACACCAGGTCAGCCTGAGGGTGGTGGGTGGCATGGCCATCGACATCGAAGGCAGCCGCATGAAAATCCAGTATCTCGACCCCAACGGAGCTGTGAGGGACGATTTCACAATCCTCAAGGGAGCGGCCTACACGCTGCAGCCGGCAGCACCGAGCACGGAAGGCAGTTTGTCCGGAGTCACGTTTCCCGTTACCCGAACGGGTTCCACCGCCTTCGCCGAACAGGTGCCTGTCGCGGTGGATTTGATTTCCGGCAGTGGCGTGACTCCCACACAAGCAACCGCCCAGTTCGCCGCCGGCCAAAGCAGCACGGAGGTGAAGTTCTTCCCTGCCGGCAGCGATCCGGAGACCCGCTTCGAGGCGCGCCTGCTGCCGACGACGCGGTCGGTGCAGACGGGTGCCGCACCGAGGGCAGTCTACCGGATTTCCGGTGGGCCTCAGACCGCCAGCTTCGGTCCCGCGGAACCGATCAACGCGAGCACTTGGTACGCCTCGCGGTTCGGAGCGCCCCCCTCCAGTCCCGCAGTGTGGGACCTGGATAATGACGGAGACGGAGTGTCACTGTTGCTCGAATATGCGCTGGGTGGCGAACCCGGCCCCAATGATTCAACCCTGCTGCCGCAAGGGAAGGTCGAGGGAGGCTTATTCATTTACCGCTACACCCGGCCGCCCGGCCGATCCGACCTGAGCTACGAAATTCTCGGCTCCGCCGATCTTTCCTCCTGGCCGTTGCCCGCCCTCTCCGATGTGAACGACGGCCCGGTCACCGCCCTTGGCGAGCCGAGAAGAGTCGAACTGCCCAGCGGCTCCCCTTTGAAGTTTGTGCGAATGAAGATCGGCTTGTTGCCCTGAATCGGTAGGGCGGTCCGGCCCGGTCCGCCGTGACTTCACGACGAGGGTGGCGATGCTGATGAAAAGTGCCTTTAGAGCGCTTCCTCTCTCAGGTGGCGCTGCACCGCCGGGGCAGCATGTCAAAGGATCGCGAAAGAACTGCCCGAGCATGGACGTTCCGGCTGTCCTTGGCTTTAAGCTTTCGCCCCACTTTGACTGCGCTCCCGGCGGTAGCGCGCCACCTTTGAACTGGCCAAAGGGAAGCGAAAAATCTGCCAAGCGGGGACATGTCGGCTCTTCATGGCTTCCATTTCCCACCTCTTTGACTGCGCTCCCGGTGGTAGCGCCCTACCTTCGATTCAGCCTCTCAGCTTTTACGCCTCAATGGACTTCACCATCGTCACCGCAAGCTACAACTACGGCCATTACATCGGCGAATGCCTGCACAGCGTGGCCAAGCAGGAAGGCGTGACCTTCGAGCACCTGGTGATGGATGCGGGGTCTAAGGACAACACCGCTGAAGTCGTCGCCCGCTTTCCCCACGCATCGTTTTTTCAAGAGCCCGACAAGGGCATGAGCGACGGCATCAACAAGGGATTCCGTAAAGCACAGGGAAAGTGGGTGATGTGGCTCAATGCGGATGACCGGCTGAAACCGGGCGCGCTCAAAGCGCTGAAGGATTTCGCCGAAATGATTCCGGATGCGGATGTAATTTATGGTGGCTGGGATTACATCGACGGCGAAGGGAAGTTCATCCGCCGCATGCCGGCGATACCGTTCGATTTCCGGATTCTCGTCCAGCAGGGTTGTTATATCGGGTCCACCGCGTGTTTTTACCGTCGCGAGACGACCCTCGCGGAGGGGCACCTGTTGGACATCGACTTCGGCTACTGCATGGACGGCGAGTATTACGTGAGACTGGCCCATCTGGGGAAACGCTTCGTGCATTTTCAAAAAATTCTCGCCGACTTCCGGCTGCATGGCGAAAGCATCAGTCAGAAAAGCCTGGGCAAGGATGACATGAAGAACGTGCTGAGGATGCAGCGCCAGGCCGCCGAGCCACGGGCGATCCGGAGGATGTATGGAATCAAGCCGTTCAAGGACGAGAACCTCAGTCTGGTGGTGGATGGGATTCTGTATCACGTCTATCGGTTCAAGAAGGGGCTTCTGAGAGCCGTGTATGGGAGGCGGACGCGGTAGCGCGGTCTGGCTCAGACCGCGCTACCTCCCATGAATTCCCATCGCAAACAACTTCCGCACGATACTCCGAATTGGATCAATCCCACACAGGAAGCCTTTTTCATTACAATCAACTGCCTGCCACGAGGCACCAATCAACTGGCCCACGACTCTGTCTGGTCGGCTTTGGTCGAGACCATTGCCTTCCGTGAGGAACGCGGAGATTGGAACTGGCGTTTGTTTCTCGCCATGCCCGATCACCTGC
>JBEDKU010000684.1:0-3490 GCA_041172045.1 Verrucomicrobiota bacterium
GCACCCAGGTGGGCCGGCCCGGCACGGTATACGGACTCTCCAACGACGCCAACGCGAGGGATGATCTAACCATAGAGAATCCGGCCGCCGCCACCACGCTCATGGGGGCAAGTGGCAGCGATCCATGGGTTGACCGCTGCACCGTCTATGTCTTCCGGTTGCCGGAACTCGGCGCCATCAACAATCCGTTCATCAGCTCCTCCTTCACCTTCAACCACGTGTCGAAATCCGGCACTTTGAAAAACAACGACCTCTACGGTCTCGGCCGCCGGACCAGTCCCGACGTGCTGGGCACCGACTATTACGGACGTACGACGGCGATCGATACCACCAACGCCACGGCGCTCCAACCCTCCATCCTCGTGGACGCCACCGTCACGGGACCGCTCACCACCTCATCCACCGGCAGCACCAATCTGCGCAACTATCTCAACGCCCAATACGCGGGCGGGGCCGGTGCCGGACAGTATGTTTTTCTCCGGATCAATACCGCCGCCGCTCCCACCGGAGTCAGTCGCGCAACCCTCACCATGTCGGAAGGTGGGATCGCCGGACCTCCTGACACTCGTCCGCAGATCAATTTCGTCCATTCAGATGCGCCGCCGACGATCAGCTCCATCGATGACCAGATGATCGACGAGGATGCTGTCACTCCGCTGATTGCCTTTACCGTGGGAGATCAGGAGACGGCCGCGGCCGCGCTGACGGTGACGGCTCTATCGGACAACGTGGTGCTGGTGCCTAACGACAGGATTTTCATCGGCGGCGGCGGTGCCGACCGCACGGTCACCATCACGCCGGTGCTCAACCAGAGCGGCGTAGCGAACATCACGCTCACCGTCAGCGACGGGCTGCATGACGTGGCACAAAGTTTTTCCCTAACGATAGATCCGGATGAGGATGGCGACGGGCACGCGGACGGCCGGGAAATCAGTTGGGATCGGAATCCGGAAAGTGCGACCGACCTTGGATTTGAATTCAACACTGCCGGGGATTTCGACGGCTGGACCGGCTTTACTCGTGTGACCTCACCCACGGTCGTCGGGGGAATTCTCAAAGGTACCAGTTCGGCGGCGGATCCATTCTTTTCACGCTCAGGTTTCTCCTTCTTCGGCAGCAGCGTGGCGAACCTGATCGTGAAGATGAAAGTGAGCACGGTGGATTCGCTGCAGCTCTACTGGGGACGGGTGAACTCCACCGGATTTGGAAACCCCAAGGTGGTTTCCCTCCCCGTCTCTCCAGCCAACACCTGGCAGGTCGTCGTCGTGCCACTCGCGGCGAATGTGGAATGGGCAGGTCAAACCATCACCAGCCTGCGCCTCGATCCTGGAACCCTAGCCAGCCAGTCCTTCGAAATCGACTGGGTCCGGGCGTCGGACGGGGATCTCGACAGTGATGGCATTGCCGATCTCATCGAAGGCAGGAACGACACGGATGGCGACGGCCTGATGGATCTTGAAGACCTCGACAGCGACGGCGACGGCATCCCGGACGAGCTGGATGGGCCGACCATTTCACCTGTTCCGGACGTCGCGGTGCCTCGGGGTGCGCTGGTCCCTGCGGTTCCGTTTACCCTAAGTGCCGGACACACCCTCCCGGCTTCCCACACGCTTGGCGGAGTTTCATCGAATCCCGCGTTGCTGCCAAATAGTAGCATTGTCTTCGGTGGAAGCGCCGGCAACCGCACGGTGACCGTGAGTCCCGCGGCGAATCAACTCGGAACCGCCACGGTCACGCTCAACGCAAGCGACGGCATCGCGACTTCCAGCAAAATATTTCTCCTAACTGTCGCCGGCACCCCGATGGAAACCTGGCGCTTCACCCACTTCGGCACCACCGCGGAGACACTTGCCTCCGCCAGTACAGCCGATCCGAATGGCGATGGTGAGAACAATCTGCTGGAGTTCGCCACCGGTCAGAACCCCGCAGCGAACACCCGACTCATCACCAATCTATCCAATGAGGTGGCGGCGTTGGGATTCACCTACACACGCAGTCTTGCCGCACTCGCCGGAGGGATGTCCTATGCCGTGCAGTGGAGTGCTGGACTTGGCACATGGGACTCCAGCGATGTCACCGAGCAAGTCCTCTCTACCGTCGGCGACATCCAGACGGTCAAGGCGACGATGCCTCGAGGAGCGTTCAGCCGATTTGTCCGTCTGAAAATCAGCCAGCCATGAAATCCCATCTCCTGGTCCTCATCGCGTGGGTGTTGATGCTGGCAACCAATTCGACCCAGGCGGCCAAGGTGGTCATGAGGTTGCACGACGATGACGGCCAATACTCCGGATTTCCCACCAGCTATCCGGTTAGCAAAAGCAAGACGGATTACATGCACTTTGATGGCACCCCGACCTTGGACAAGCGAAACCTCTTTGATACGAAAACGGGCTGGATCGAAATCGGCGTGTATGCCGTGGGTGGAATCTTCAATGGAACGGAAGTCGTAAACCGGCTTCGGACTTATGAAAGCAATGGCATGGAGGTCGCCGGAGTTTCGCTCTATCGGGAGGATTGGCTGGCCTCGGATACACCGGGAGGAGCGTTCCCGATCGATTGGCGGATCCTCTCCGCCACCGAGATCGCGGCCGTCCGCAACGCGATCGCCACGGCGGATCCACCGCTGCGGTCCAAGGACACGCTGAAGGTGATTCAGTTGCTAGGAGCTGGCAGTGGCGCCTGGGGAGCCGGAAGCGCGGGGAGTTTCCCGATCATGAGCGCGGAGATGAAGGAACATTTGAAACTCTTCGACGGACTGGGAGTCGAATGTCATATCGGCGATCACGAATCGGGCGAGCGGCGTAGCGTCATCACCGCCATGGCGGCCATATCCAAATGGGCCGCCGAAAACGGCAAAACCACCTTCGTGTTCATGGGCGGGGGCGCGTCCACCTATGGGGATTTACCAAGGACCCAACTCACCTACCGCTATCTGTGGTCGGAAATGGTCAAGCTCGGTGTTGATTACCGGTCGGATGACCTGGTTTATTTCCGCCAGGGCGCATGGCCGGATGGCAAACACACGCCGGAGAGTGCGTTCGACACCCTGACGCACCAGCAGCGCTGGGTGATCAATGTCCTGAAGCCCGAGCCGGGAGCCACGTCAACTTCCCTGTTTGTCAGTGAGGTGCGGGACCGGGCCATCAGTGCCGATAGCATGGCGACAATTCCGTTTTATGTGGGCGAAGCCGAAATGGATGCCGACCTACTTGCCGTCAGCGCCACCTCCTCGAACCAGTCGCTTGTCTCCAATGCGAGTCTCAAAATCAACGGCCGCGGTATTGAACGGGTCTTGATCGCCACTCCCAGCCTTCTTCAAACGGGAACCACCACGATCACCCTGACCGTGAATGACGGCGCAGTCAGCATGAGCACCTCTTTTCTGCTCACGGTGGCGCCTTCTAACGTATTTCCGGTCGCGGTCGCCGGGTCGATCAATGATCCCGCCACCTGGGGGATTCCGGTACCCGTCGCGGGTGATGCCGGGATC
>JBEDKU010000685.1:0-4562 GCA_041172045.1 Verrucomicrobiota bacterium
TCCGGCGGCGAACAACAACGCGTCGCCGTCGCCCGCGCCCTGGCGAACGAGCCCGGCCTCATCCTCGCCGACGAACCCACCGCCGCACTTGACGGTCCGTTAGGCCGGCAGGTCATGGAGCTTTTCGCGAAAATCGCCCACGAGAAGAATGCCGGCGTCATCGTCGTCACCCACGATCACCGCACGCTCGATGTTTTTGACCGGATTTTGGATGTCGAGGACGGCATGATCAAAATCCGCCCGGCCACTGAACCCGCGATGTAGCGGCGCTCTGTGAGCGTCGATGCCCGTGCGGTGCGCGAAGCTTCTTCATTCGCTTTTCATTTGCATCCCAGCCACGGGGCCAGTTAGCGACGGTCATAGACACGCCGCTACAGGTATGACCTTGCCGTTCGCCCGCCGTCCGCCATGCTTCCGCCACAGCATGACACCAGCGGCATTCATCTCCAAATGGCGGCACGTCGAACTCAAGGAGCGCTCCGCCGCCCAGGAGCATTTCCTCGATCTCTGCCGACTCGTCACGCACCCCACGCCAGCCGACATCGATCCCACGGGTGAAATGTTCTGCTTCGAGAAAGGCGCGGCGAAACACGACGGCGGCGATGGTTGGGCCGATGTCTGGAAGCGCGGCTTCTTCGCCTTCGAATACAAGGGTCGCCACAAGGACCTCAACGCCGCCTACACCCAACTCCTGCAATACCGAGAGGCACTTGAAAACCCGCCGCTGCTCGTCACTTGCGACCTCGGCCGCATCATCGTCCACACCAACTTCACCGCCACCGCCAAGCAGGTCCACGAAATCCCACTCGAAGCGCTTGGCGAGCCGCGCTCGCTCGAAATCCTCCGCGCCCTGTTCCATGATCCGGAAAAACTCCGGCCCGGCCGCACCAGCACCGCCGTCACCACTGAGGCCGCCACCCGCTTCACGGAAATCGCCGCCTCCATGCGCGACCGCCAGCTCGACCCCGGCGAAATCGCGCATTTCCTCAACCGCATCATCTTCTGCCTTTTCGCCGAGGACATCGGCCTGCTGCCCGACAGCCTGTTCTCCCGCCTCGCGGAAAAGTCAGCCAGCGATCCAGTGCGCTTCTCGCAGTTATTAGGTCAGCTCTTTGCCGCCATGGCCACCGGCGGCGACTTCGGCCTGGAAACCATCGCCCACTTCAACGGCGGACTGTTCCACGACGCCAAAGTCCTCGACCTCACCGCCGGGGAAATCCGCAACGTCGTCGCCGCCTCCAAGCTCGACTGGGCGGCCATCGATCCCTCCATCCTCGGCACCCTTTTCGAGCGCGGGCTCGATCCCGCCAAGCGCAGCCAGCTCGGCGCGCACTACACCAGCCGCGATGACATCGAGCTGCTCATCGACCCCGTCGTCATGGTCCCGCTGCGCCGCGAGTGGGCGGAAACGAAAGCCATCGTCGATTCCCTGCTCGCCACCGGCTCCAAGAAACCCGGCACCGCTTCTAGCAAAATTCTATCCACCGCCGTATTGAAAAAAGCCCGTGGCGAGGCCGACCGCATCATCCACCGCTTCCTCGAACGGCTCCAGCGCGTCACCGTGCTCGATCCCGCCTGCGGCTCCGGCAACTTCCTCTACGTCACGCTCCAGAAGCTCAAGGACCTCGAAAAGGAAGTCATCGTTCACGGCCTCGAATGCGGCTTCACCGGCTTCCTGCCGCTCGTCGGCCCGTGGCAGCTCTTCGGCATCGAGATGAACGCCTTCGCCTACGACCTCGCCCAGACTTCCGTCTGGATCGGCCACCTGCAATGGACCCGCGCCAATGGCTTCCACGTCCCGCAGAACCCCGTGCTGCGCCCGATGGACAAAAACTTCCGCAACATGGACGCCATCCTCGTCCGCCAGCCCGGCCAGCCACCCGCCGAACCCGAATGGCCGGAAACGGAATTCATTGTGGGGAATCCGCCGTTTCTGGGTGGAAAAATCCTCCGCAGCGAACTCGGCGACGATTATGTGAACGACCTCTTTACGATGTGGAAATCCCGCGTCGCCGCCGAGTCCGACCTCTGCTGTTATTGGTTCGAAAAGGCTCGCGCCCACATCAAATCCGGCAAAGCCAAACGCGCCGGGCTGCTCGCCACCCAAGGCATCCGTGGCGGAGCCAACCGCAAGTGCCTGGAACGCATCCAACAGAGCGGCAACATCTTCTTCGGCATCGCCGACCGCGAATGGTTCCTCGACGGGGCCAACGTCCACATCTCGATGGTCGGCTTCGATGATGGACGCGAAACACAACGCTCGCTCGACGGCCAAGCCGTTCCGCAAATCCATCCGAACCTAACATCCGGTAATTCCGATATGACGAGTGCCAGGGTTTTGCCTGCGAACCTCGGCATCTCCTTCATGGGCTCCACGCACCCAATCCTCATGGCCGCCCGAACTCAGATGTGGTCGTGCCCTGGATCAATGGCCTCGATGTCACCCGCCGCCCGCGCGGCATGTGGATCATCGACTTCGGCAAGGGCCGCTCCGAAGCCGAGGCATCACTCTATCAAACGCCTTTCGCCCACTTGCAGGAACAGGTGCTGCCTATCAGATTAGAGAACAAACGTGATTCCTATCGCCGCCTGTGGTGGCAGCATGTTGAGTCGCGCCCAGCCATGTTCGCGGTGTTGCGGCCTTTGGAACGCTTTCTCGTCACCACCACGGTTTCCAAACACCGCTTGTTTGGATGGGCATGCGCACCGACCAATCCCGATCACCAACTCATCGTCTTCGCCCGCGCCGATGACTACTTCTTCGGCGTGCTTCACTCGCGCATTCACGAAGCGTGGGCCTTGGGGCAGGGCACGCAGTTGCGTGAGAAGGAGAGCGGCTTCCGCTACACCCCGACCACTTGTTTCGAAACCTTCCCGATGCCGGAACCCACACCCGAGCACGAAGCCGCAATCTCAGCCGCAGCCCGCGAGTTGAACGATCTGCGCGAGCGCTGGCTCAACCCGCCGGAGTGGACACGCGAGGAAATCCTCGAATTCCCCGCCACGCCGGACGGCCCGTGGGCGCGCTTCGTCGCGCCCGGCAGCACCACCGCCCGCTGGCCGCGCCGCGTGCCCATCGATGCCGCGCACGCCGCCAAACTCGCCAAGCGCACGCTCACCAATCTCTACAACGAACGCCCCGCATGGCTCGCCCACGCCCACGCCGCGCTCGATGCCGCCGTTTGCCAAGCATACGGCTGGCCCGTCGATCTAACTAACGAGGAGGTTCTCGCCCGCTTGTTGGAAAAGAATCGTGACACCAAGTAGGTGCGGTCGTGAGACCCCGGAGCTCCGCTCACGGACAAATCAGTTTCACGCCCGGAAAATACGTCCGGTAGCGCTTGGCGTCGCGGGTGAGCAGCGTAAGACCCTCCGCCTCGGCGTGGGCTCCGATGAAAAAATCGGGTAAGGGAGCAGTGCGGGTACCGCCGTCCCTGCGATAGGCTTGAAAAGCGCGCGCCGCCGCGAAAGCGCAGGAGTAGGGCAGCGGCAAACGGCGGAAGTCGGACGGTGGCACCAGGTTGAGATCGAGATCCCGCGCGTCGCGGTAAAGCGGGGCAAGCTCGGTGTAGATGACCGGGTTGATGGCGGCTTCGCGGCTCTCGATCAAAGGCTCAAGCTGCCCGGCCGACCACTCGAACCAATTTTCATCGCGGGTGGCAATGTCGAGCAGCACATTGGTATCGACCAGGACCATGACTCAATTCTCGCCACGGGTGATGGCCATGAGCTCGTCTGTGGTCATGCCGGGTTGGGCCGATCCGGCAGCCTTGGACAACCAAAGATCAAAGGCCTTGCGGGAAGTTTCCATCGAGGCACGGGGCTTGATTTCAAGGGCTTGCTGCCCGGCAATGAACTCCACCTCGGTACCGGGACGGAGATTGAACCGCTCCCGCAGCGCAAGCGGAATGGTGATTTGTCCCTTTTCCGTGACTTTCATGCGTGAGTCCTACCATGCAGGGTATGACCCGTCAAGCCACCGCCTGCAAACGCCGGGGCAACGCGAATGAGATGGCGAAGGTGGTGACAAGAAACAGGGACGAGGCGAGCAGGCAGCCGATGAGGCCGCCGTCCGCGCCCCAGCGGACGCCGGTTTGATAGAGAAGGCCGGAGAGCAGGGTTCCGGCGAGGCGGCCGCAGGCGTTCGCCATGTAGTAGATGCCCACATTCATCGCGACCTTGTCGTGGTCCGCGTAGTCGAGAATGAGGAAGGAATGCACCGCGGAGTTCAGGGCGAAGACGACACCGAAGACGACCAGCCCGGCGACGACCACGGCGGCCGGATCGAGATGCAGGGCGAGTCCCGCCGCGATGGTGAGGGGAATCAAGGCAAGCAGGAAGGCGAGCCAGGTGGCGGCTTTTCCTCCGGGATCCTTGCCGCGGAGGATGACCGGAGCGGAGGCCTGCACGATGCCGTAGCCGATGACCCACACCGCCATGAAGCCGCCGGCCTGCCAGAATTTCCAGCCGAGCACGGAGGAGAGGAATACTGGCAGCGCGATAACGAACCAGACGTCCCGTGCGCCGAACAGGAACAGGCGAGCCACGGATAGAATGTTGAC
>JBEDKU010000686.1:0-4369 GCA_041172045.1 Verrucomicrobiota bacterium
CCCCAAGCGCGACTCCCGCCGAACTCGAACTCGCCCGCAAGACCGCGCTCGACGAACTCATCGACCACGAGCTGCTCCGTCTCCAGGTGAAGGCGAGCACCCCGCCGCTTCCCGTCGCCGACGAGGAAGTCAACGAGCGCCTGCGCCGCCTCGTCGGGCGCTTCGAAAGCAAAGGCGAACTCGAAACCGCCATGAAATCCCAGGGCATCGGCACCGAACAAAACCTCCGCGACCGCCTGGCTGCAAGAATCCGGCAGGAAAAGCTCATCGCCTTGCGCATCGGCCCATCCGTCCAAGTCACCGACGACGAGGCCCGCAAATGGTTCGCGGAAAACCAAGCCTCCGTTTCACCGCCCGAATGCATCCAAGCCCGCCACCTCTTCCTCCCCACGCTCGACCACCCGCCGGAAGAGGCGAAGCTGAAACTCGACGCCGCCCTCGCCGCACTCACCGAAAAGAAAAAAGAATTCGCCACGCTCGCCAAGGAAATCAGCGAGGACCCCGCCACCAAGGACAACGGCGGCGAGCTCGGCTGGATGACCCGCGACCGGCTCCCCGCCGATTTCGGAGCGCCCGTATTTTCATTAGCCATCAACAAACCCACCCTCCTCCGCACCCGCCTCGGCTGGCACCTCGTCGAGGTCACCGCCCGCAAACCCGCCGAGCCGCGCAGTTTCGAACAAGCGAAACCCGAGATCGTCGCCGCCCTCGAAGCCGTCAAGCGCCGCCAGGCCACCGAGAATTTTCGCAAATCGCTCCGCCAAGAGCACGCATCCGATATCGAGATCTTCAACGACGTGGCGAAGTTTTCCAACCGCCACGTCCAGGGAACCCCATGAAAATTTCATCCTTCTGCTTCTTCTCACGTCGCCCGTATTCGCCGCGGAAGATCTCCCAGCCGCAACAAAAGACGAACCGGTCCCCCTTCGCACGAGGCTGATCGCCGCCGCCCTGATCCTCAGCCCGCTTTTCGCCGGCTGGGCGCTGGTAAAGAATCGTTCCAAAAGGCCGCCCAAATAATTTCGAACCGCCCGGCCATTCATCCCGGTTGTCCCCGCGCTGCGGATGCGGTATTATTTCCGCAATGAAACGTCGCACCTGGCTGACTCTTGCAGGCCGCGCGGGATGGGCCGCGCTGCTGGCGGGTTGCGCTTCCCCGTCAGGCGGCGGAGGGATCAATCCCGCCGCTGCGGGACGTCTTGCGGGGGATGGCTACGGGATTTGGAAGAACGGCAAATGGATCGGCGGCCAAGGCCCGGGCCGGCGGATGCCGTCGCTCAGCATCACCAAATCCCTCGCCGCGCTCGCCGTGGTCCGCGCCGCGGCCGAGGGCTGGATCGAGCTGGACCGACCGCTCGGAAACGTCATCCTGGAATGGCGGTCGGATGCCGGCAAAAGCCGCGTCACCGTCCGCATGCTGGTCAATCAAACCGCCGGCTTCTCCTCCGGCGTGGCCGCGCTCTACCGGGGGCCCATCGTGGACAAGGGCCGGGCCGCCATCGCCCTGCCGCTCGTCGATCCACCGGGCGAGAGGTTTCGCTACGGTCCGGCATCGGATGAAATCCTCGCGGAAGTCCTGCGGCGACAGCTGCGCGAACGTGGGTCCACGACGGAGGCATTTCTACGCGAAATCATGGGCCGCATCGGCATCTCCAGCCCGGACTGGCGCAAGGACCTGGCGGGAAATTTCTATCTCTCCACCGGCGCGCAGTTCAGCGTGCGGGACCTCGGCCGGCTCGGACAAGTCGTCGCAAAACTCGCTGCAGGCAGCGACACCGCCGGGCTGGATACGGGCATTTTCCGCGACCTCGCCGCGCCCCGCGCCGCGAACCCAATGGTGGCCACCGGCATCTGGTGGAACCGCAACGCCGCCAAAACCGGTGCGTTTTCCATCGAACCGGAGCGCAACATCGACGCCGTCCGCCCGCCGTCGTTCTGGCAGCTCGCCTGCCTCGGCCACGACCTCGATCCCGACTGGCTGGCGATGGTCGGCTCCGGCGGCAAGCGCGTCTATGTCCTGCCGTCGCGCGGGTTGGTGGTCGCGCGACTCGGCCGCTCCGCCAGTTGGAACGACGGCGCGTTCCTGCGGGCGATCAGCGCTTGATCGCCAGCAGCAGGTTCGCCTCCGTGTAGTTCGCGTGGTAGCCGGAGCCGAAACCCAGTGGGCTGGTGGGGTTCGACGCATACGCCTGGACCAGATCCTCCTGCCGGTGCTCCGCGAAGAGCTCGATGGGACTCTGATAGTTTCCAAAGAACCGGAACGACCAGCTCCCCGGCGCGAAATAACGGAATGGAATCCCCGAGTCGTCCTGCAGGACCGCGCGCGACTGCGAGAGGAAAAACTCGCGGGCCTGCGAGAAACGGTCGTCATGCATCAGATAGGACGCCGCTTTGAAATAAGTCACCTTGCCGCCCAGCCCAGCCACCCAGGCGCGATAGCCACCCTTGAACCCGCTGTTGGATAAATCCCCCGCCACATAATACGCGGTGTGGCGCATGCCTCCGGCGTCATAATACTGCATTTCCACCCCGGGATTCCCACCGGCGGAAAGTCCGCCCACCGATTCCACCTCGCCGCCCAGCAGCGCTACGGTGCTCAGCAGGATGGGCGTCACCCCGCGCAAGGCGCTGCGCTCCAGATCCGACCGCATGTCCTTGGTCACGAAGTAGCCGACTAGCAACTGCGTCTTCACCGACTGGCGGAAAGCCTCCAGCGCCCCCAGCACCTCGCCCGGCGGCATCGATTCCAGCGGCGGCACCTCGCCCACCGGCTCCAGTCCCATCAGCGCGTAAGTCCGCGCCTGTTGGAACATCGCGCTCACGTGCAGCAGATCGGGACCGCCGAAGGGATAATAAACCGTGCCACCACCACCGACCGCCGGAGCGACCTCCGCATTCGACCACGACTCCATCAGGCTGATCCGCCGGCCGACCTGGTTCCGCCAGATCCGGCCCATTTCCCGCTGGTGCTCCTGATACTCCACCGTCTGTTGAAGGCGGGACAGGACGGCACCCCGGCGCACCGGCTTGCCCGCGAGGAAGCGTCCGACGTCGTCCGGTCCAGCCTCGCCGGTGACCACCGGAAAGTTGGCGGGCGGCGCGTCGAGGTATTGAGGTTGCACGGCGGGCGGCTTGGAAGGGCCGCAAGCAGTGAGTAAAACGATCAATGGCAGGAGCAAGTGACGGATAGGTTTCATGAGGAGGAACGCGCTTGGCGCAGCGGAAAGTAACACAACCAGGCGAGGAGGACAGTCGCCATTCCCGCCAGCGTCGGCAAGGGCTCCGCGACCAGCGAGCGGACCATCACAAATCCGGTCATCGCCAGGAAAACCAGCGGCGGCAGCGGATACAACGGGCAGCGGAACGCCCCCGCCACCGCCGGCCTGCGCCGCACAATGAAAATCCCGAACACCGTGAGGAACGAGCACAAGGTCAGCGCGAACTGCGTGTAAGTCAGCAGTTGGCTGAAATTCCCGGTCAGCACGAAGACCAACGCCAGCCCGGATAAAATCAACGTCGCCGCCACCGGAATCCCGTGCCGGTTTTTCGCCGCCAGGATCCGCAGCGCGTGGAAATCCCGCCCCATCACATCCAGCACCCGCGGCCCGGCCCAGACCAGCGCGCTCACCGTCGCCACCAGCCCGAGCGACAGCAGACCGCTGAACCACCGCGCCGCGTCCTCGCCGAAGAGCGCCCGCGCCGCCACGTGACCCACCTCCGTCACGCCCGCCAGATCCGCCACCGGCGCGGCTTTCAGAAACGCCGCGTTCAGCAGCACATAAAGCGCCATCACCAGCAGCGTCCCACCCACAAGCGCGCGCGACACCGTCCGCCGTGCGTCCTGAATTTCCTCCAGCATGTAAACCGCCGCGTTCCAGCCGGAGTAGGCGTAAAAGACAAACAACAACGCCACCGCGAAAGCGGGATTCCCAATGATCTCCAAGTCCTCCCGCGGCCGGATCTCCCAGCGGATGTCGCCGTGCCCGGTCTTGAGGAACGCCGCGAGGATGAACCCCAGCACCAGCGTGAGCTTCAGTCCGGTCGCCACCGTTTGCAGCCGCGCGCTCGCCTTGAGCGTGATCAAATGCCCGCCCGTCACCGCCACCAATGCCACCACCGCAGCCACCGCCGCCGGAATCCCCGGAAACGCCCGATGCGCGTAGCTTCCCAGCGCCAGCGCCGCCAACGCCGTCGGCGCGGCGAACCCGACCACCGCCGACAGCAAGCCCGCCGTCCAGCCCAGCGACGGATGGTAGAGTTTCCCGATGAAATGATACTCCCCGCCCGACCGCGGCAAGGCCCCCGCCAGCTCCGCGTAGGAAAGCGCCCCGCACAACGCGACCAATCCCCCCATCGCCCACACCAACAC
>JBEDKU010000687.1:0-8831 GCA_041172045.1 Verrucomicrobiota bacterium
AAGCCCTCACCGAGAAACTCCTCGAATCGCTCCAAAGCCTGTTGGACAAACCGGATCTCCTTCGCTCCGTCTGCTCCCCGCCGACCTTCAATCGGAAATGACTTTTGGCAAACGGTCTAACTTGTGCAAGGCGACTTCACGGGCTGCTTTCCCGCATCCCGGCTTTTGAGCCGGTGGCGAGGGTCATCTGTGAAATGACGTCCAAACCTGCGAATGAGGCCGCATTGTGATGTTGGATGCGATCAATGAAGGCCATGAACAGGCAACAAGGCTTCCGCTCCGGCGAAATCGTAGTTTTGCACGAGCTTTTCAAAGTCCGACCAAGTCCCGTCGGGAAACAAGGGACTCAAGACGGCGCGGTGGGTTTCGATGAACTCCACCGCGCTGGAGTCGAAGTCGGCGAGCAACTTTGCCAGGTTTTCCGCCGCCGCGCGGGTTTCCGCGGGATCGACCTGGGTTGTGATTTCCAGCGCGGGCTGGGCGGCTTCGGATTCCGGGAGCAATTTTTTCAACCCCTCCAGCAGCGGATTCATCACCCTGGCGAGCTGTTGCAACGCGGGCTCTGTCTCGGCGGCGGGTCCGCGGTGGCGGATGATTTCCTCCAGCGCGCTGGCGGCGGACTGCACCTGTTTGGCACCGAGGTTAGCGGCCACACCCTTGACCGTGTGGGCGATGCGCTCGGCAAGCGCGGGATCGCCACTGGCGAGCGCGGTGGAAATTTCCGCGACGGCGGTGCCTTGCTGCTCCGCGAACTGGCGAAGGAGCTTCAGATAGAGCTTGCGGTTGCCTGCCACCCGGGCGAGGCCGTCCACGGAGTCAAGGCCGGCGATGGCGGGAAGTTCTTCCGGATTTGAAACGACCGCCACAGGTTGTCCGACAGGCGTGGTGGCGGGTGGTGTTTGATAGAAACGGCCGACGGTCTCGAACAGGATGTTCGGATCGATCGGTTTGGAGATGTGGTCGTTCATGCCGGCCTCCAGACATTTTTGCTTTTCCTCCAGCGTGGCGTGCGCGGTCATGGCGATGATCGGCAGCTTCGCGAAGGCGGCCTCCGCGCGGATTTTCATCGTGGCTTCGTAGCCGCCCATCACCGGCATTTGCAAATCCATCAGCACCAGATCGAAACCTGCCGGCTCAAGAAGAAGTTGGTCCACCGCTTCCTTGCCGTTGTTGGCGACGGTGATTTTCGCGCCGATGCCTTCGAGCAGTTCCACGGCGATCTGCTGATTGATCTCGTTGTCTTCGGCCAGCAGAATCCGCGCGCCTAGCAGGCGGCCCGCGTGGCGGTCGTCGGAGGTCGCGTGGGCCATCTCTTCCGAGTCGGGCGCGAACAGCGTCACCAGCGTGTCCACCAGGATGGAGCGGGTGACGGGCTTGACCAGGAAGCTGTCGATGCCCAGCCGCTCGGATTCCTCGCGCACCTCTTCGCGACCGAAAGCGGTGACCATGACGATGGCCGGTTGGTGTTCCAGCCGCTCGTTCTGTTTGATCCGGCGCGTTGTCTGCAAGCCGTCCATGCCGGGCATCCGCCAGTCCATGAAAACCAGGTCATAGGGCGTGTCAGTGTCGTTCTGCTCGACGGCGGCGAGGGCCTCGGCGCCGGAGCTCACCGCGTCCACATTGGGCGTCAGGTCGGCGAGGGCTTCGGCGAGGATTTCCCGCGCGGCGGAATTGTCGTCCACGATCAGGACATGGAGGGCGGACAATTGTTCGGGCAGAATCCTGCCAAGGCCGGTGGCGGAGCCTTGTTCCAGCCACACGGTGAAAATGAAGGTGCTGCCCACGCCGGGTTCGCTCTCCAGCCAGATCTGGCCGCCCATCAACTCGACGAGGCGGCGGCATATCGTTAGGCCGAGACCGGTGCCGCCGTGTTTGCGGGTGGTGGACATGTCCGCCTGGGAGAAGGCCTGGAACAGCTTGCCGGACTGCTCCCGGGTCATGCCCATGCCGGTGTCGTGCACGGAAAACTTCAACTGCACCTTGTCACCGGTTTGTTCGACGAGTTCGATCTTGAGCCGGATTTCCCCCTGCTCGGTGAATTTGACGGCGTTGTTGACGAGGTTGGTGAGGATCTGGCCGAGGCGCAGCGGATCGCCGCGCAGGTTCTGAGGGATGGCGGACGAGACGTCGGCGAGGAACTCGAGGCCTTTTTCATGGGCTTTCTGCGCGGTCAGCGTGGTGACGGAACCGAGGACTTCGTCGATTTTGAAATCGATGTTCTCCATGTCGAGTTTGCCGGCTTCGATTTTCGAGAAATCGAGGATGTCGTTGATGATGGAAAGCAGCGAGGTGCCGGCGTTGTGAACCTTGCTGACATAGTCGCGCTGCTTCGGGTTGAGCGGGGTTTTGAGGGCGAGGTGGGAGAGGCCGATGATGGCGTTCATCGGCGTGCGGATCTCGTGGCTCATGTTCGCGAGGAACATGGATTTCATTTCCGTCGCCTCCTCGGCCTTCTTGGTGGCTTCTCTCAGCTCCTCGGTTTGGGCGGCGAGGCGACTGGCTTGTTCCTGGGTCTGATCGAGCAGTTCCTGCGTGCGGAGGTTCCGCTGGAGGATTTCCAGGCTCATCACGGCGACCTTGAGAATCTCCTCTAGCAGCGACTTCTCTCGCGCGGTGAGGGCGCGGAACGAGGCGAATTCAAACACACCCAGCAGTGTCTTGCGGGAAAGCAGCGGCCACGCGGTCGCCTGCACCGGCGAGGCTTCCCCGATGCCGGAAACAATGCGGCAATAGCCCTGGGGCAGCGCGGTGAGGGTGACCGGCTTGCGATCGCTCGCGCACTGACCGACCAAACCTTCGCCAGGTCCGAACGACGGGGTGGATTCCAAATTTTCCGCGAGGCCGTAGCCCGCCACGCGCGCCAAACGCCCCGAGGCGGAGTCGAAAACATAAAACCCCGCCACGCCGCCGCCGAGAACGGGCACCAAGCCGGCGGTCAGGTGCTCCCCGAATTCCTTCAGCGAAGCGACCGCCTGCAGCTCGCCTGTTAGCTTTGCCGCGTGGGACTTGATCCACCGCTGCTCCTCCATCTCCGCCGCGCCGTCCTTCAGCACGTCCACCGCCCGCGCCAGCGCGCCGACTTCATCGGTGAATTCTGTAAACGGCACCTCTTTGGCATAGTCACCGCTGGCGACCGTCTCCACCGAGGTCTGGAGCGCGCGGATGGGATGGATGATTTTCCGGAACGTCAGCCAGCCGAGGCATCCTGATAGCACGAGCGCGCCTCCCACGGAGAAAAGCTGGTTGCGCTTGGATTTCTCGATGCTTTCGATCGCCGCCCTGCCCGCGTTGGTGGCGAGGGTCTCATTGAGCTTGGTCCACTCCTTGGAAATCTGGCTGATTCTTTCTCCGCGCGGGGCCATCTGATTGGACAGGATCGCCTTCACTCCGTCGGTGCGACCGGCCAACGCCAGCGCCTTGGCCTCGTCCACCTGGGACATCCATTCCTCACAGACGACTTGGAATTCATGAAAGTATTCACCTCCCTTGGTGCTGCCCACCGAATTCTTGCCATAGTCATCGAGCAGCAGTCTCACTTCGATCCGGGCGGCGTCGGCCTTGGTCTGTTGGTCGTTCCGCAGCGCCGGGTCCGTCTCCAGGATGGCATTGCGGGAGGTCACCGCCATTTCCGCGAACTTCCGCGTGATGTCGCCGATCCTGGCCAGCGCCACGACCCGGGACTCCGCCACGAAGCGGGTGCTGGACTCGATTTGATTCAATTCCTGGCGGGTCGCCAAGCCGATCCCGAGGATGATGAGAAGCGGTACTGCCAGCAGGAGGATCAAACGTTTCGCAATGGTCATGGCCGTGGGGTTTTCAAGGGCTTCACGGCCCGGAGTATTTGATGGGGACTGCGGATTGTCGAGTGTCCGGCAGCGGGCCATGAATCCATGGCTTCCGCGGGATCACTCCACCTGCGCGACGGCGAGGGCGGCGATGCCTTCCTTCCGGCCGACGAAACCCATGGTCTCGTTGGTGGTCGCCTTGATGCCGACGCGCTCCGGCGGGATGCCGAGGGCCGCGCCGATATTCGCCCGCATGGCGTCGCGGTGGGGCAGCACCTTGGGGGCTTCCGCGATGAGCGTGGAATCGACGTTGATGATTTTCAATCCCGCTTCCGCCGCCAGGTCGCGGCATTTTTCGAGGATTCTGAGGGAACAGATGTCCTTGCACGCGGGATCGCCGGGCGGGAAATAGTAGCCGATGTCCGGCTGGCCCATCGCTCCTAACACGGCGTCCGCGATGGCGTGGCAGAGCACGTCCGCATCGGAGTGCCCGGCGAGGCCGTGGGTGTGCGGGATGGTCACGCCGCCCAGCACGAGCGGGCGGTTTTCCGCGAATTGGTGAACGTCGTAGCCGATGCCAGTCATAGGGAGATTCGAGATTTCAAATCAAAGGATTTCCTCGATCGGAATCAGGCCGTTGGTGGCGACGATCGAGTAGGCGTCTTCATATCCGGGGACGACGGTGAGTTCGACATTTCCACCGGCGGTCTCGACGAGCAGTTGGCCGGCGGCGATGTCCCAGAGCGAAATACGGGACTCGATGTAACCGTCGATGCGGCCGCTGGCGATGTAGGCCATGCCGAGCGCGGCGGAGCCCATCATGCGCATCTTGCGGGCGCGGAGCGAGGCCTTGTGAAACCGCTCAACGCCGGTGCGCAGCGCGTCCTCGTCCTTGCCGCAGCCGACGTAGAGGATGGACTCGGCGAGAGTGTCGCGCTTGCTGGCGGAAATGGGCTTGCCGTTGAGATAGGCGGGACTGCCTTTTTCGACGGTCCAGGTCTCGCCGACCATCGGATCGTGGATCACGCCGACGACGATTTCCCCAGCGACGCGCAGGGCGATGGAGACGCAGAAGTGGGGAATGCCGTAGTAGTAGTTCACGGTGCCGTCGATGGGATCAACGATCCACTGGCGGTCGGAGGCCTGGTTGCCGGCGATGCCTTCCTCGCCATAGAGCGCGTCGCCGTCGCGGGCGTCTAGCAGGATTTGCGTGATGAGTTCCTGGGATTCCTTGTCGAGCGCGAGCTTGATGTCGTGGTCGGAGGCTTCATCGACCACGGTGTCGGTGCCGAAGTGTTTACGGAGGAGTTTACCCGCTTCAAGGGCGGCGTGGGTGGCGAGTTCGAGGTCGGTCATGGGAAGTTGGTTGAGTGTGGGAGATCAATGTTTCAAAGCGACGATGGCATCGACGAGTTGCAGCGAGAGTTCGTGCTTGGAGGCGGTGGGAAGCGCTTCGGTGCGGTCCGGATAGACGAGGAGGACCTGGTTGTGGTCGGAGTCGAAGCCGATGCCGGGCTGGGAAACGTCGTTGGCGATGACGAGGTCGCAGTGCTTGCGGACGAGTTTGTCGCGGGCGTTGGCCTCCAGATTCTCGGTTTCCGCGGCGAAGCCGACGAGGGTGCCGGTGAAACCGAAGGGCTGGCGGGCGGAGCCGAGGATGTCGGCGGTGCGGACGAGTTCGAGGGTGAGTGTGTCGCCGGACTTCTTGATTTTCCGGGTCTCGACGGTGGCGGGTGTGTAGTCGGCGACGGCGGCGGCAAAGACGGCGATGTCCATGCGACCGATGTGTTTGGACACGACCTCGTGCATCTCGGCGGCGGTCTCGACCGGGATGAAATCGACGTTCTCAGGGACGTCGAGATTCGTGGGGCCGGAGACGAGCAGCACCGAGTGGCCCTCGTGGGCGAAGGCTCCGGCAAGGGTGTAGCCCATTTTCCCGGACGAACGGTTCGTTAGAAATCGCACCGGGTCGATCGGTTCACGGGTGGGCCCGGCGGTGAGAAGAACTTTCACGATGGGAGTGTGGGCGGCAGGTGGGAGCTGGCAAGCGGGAATGTACCGGCGGAGAGGGGCGCATTACGGCGATTTTGTGAAGTCCAGCTTGACCGGTCACTGGAAGTTGATAGTCAACTGCAAACAAATAAATCCACGGACCAATTTGCAGTCAATTTCCATCCTGGAGAACCATACGACGTCCGTCTCTAAACTTTTGATTCTAGTCAAAACTGTTGTAATCACCCGCTGTCATCAATCATGAACGTCTTTTTCAAACAAACCCTCTCCTTCAAGTGTCTCGCGCTACTCCTGATCGGTTGGATGACTTCCGTCAAGTCGGCGTCCGCCGCAGACATCGAGCTTTCCGGATCGTGCGAGTGGGGGATCTACGCCAGTTCGATTGCGATCTCTGCCGGAAAAGTGGCAAACCAAGACGCAGGGGGAACCAGTGGTAGTCTGCGACTTCAAGTTTGGGCAACTCTGTCTCCGTATTCAGGTGGAGAAATTTCCGGTCATGTAATCGCCACTGCGGAGCTCGACGCTCTAGGCGGTGGAAGAAGTTATAGTGATATTTTCAAGTTCGCTACTTACAGCCCCCCGCCCAATGGCAACTACTATACGACACTGACGGTGGAGGAGTATGGTAGCGATGGTTACATCATCGCGGATTACATCAACTTCCCGGATTTTTTTATTGTTGATGCTGCTAATAATGGAGGTGGACTCTCGGACCAGACAATCACTTTTAGTTCTTTGCCGAACAGGACATACGGCGATGCTCCGTTTTTAGTGGGTGCGAGTGCGTCTAGCGGCCTTATTCCCACGATCAGTATCCTAAGTGGACCCGCCACCCTGGACGGGAACACGCTAACACTTACCGGTGGGGGCACCGTGGTCTTGGCCGCTTCCCAAGCAGGCGATACCACTTATAAAGCCGCGGCAACCCAAACCGTGTCTTTTGAGGTATTGTGGCCGGAAATTCCCCTGGTGCTAAGTCACCCTCCGGTGATGTTCGCCGCAATGAACGGCAGATTGAATCTTGATCTGACAGTAATCGGCAACGGATTGACCTTTCAATGGTATCACAAGGGAAAGCCGCTCAACGGAGCCACGAGCGAGGATTTAATGGTGAAGGCCACCGCCAAAACAACGGGTGGTTATACTCTTGTCATCAAAGATCATGACGGGAGCACGGCGGAAGCTGTTGTTACGGTGCGAATTGTATCCAAGCCCAAGATCACGCGGCAACCTGTCGCAAAGCTGTCGGTGGCGCTTGGCAAAAGCGCAAAATTGGCGGTGGCTGCCAAGGGAGCGGGCTTGTCGTATCAATGGCTCAAGAACGGGCAACCGATTATCGGGGCGACCGATTCCACCCTTACCTTGATAAATGCCACGGCGGGCAACCAGGGCCGTTATCGTGTAATCGTCAAGAATCCAGCCGGAAAAGAGGCTAGTCAAATTTTGAACCTGACCGTGCTAAGCCCGCCAGTCATCCTTGTTGACTTGTATTCGGGATGGGTCGAGAGCGGAGAGGGTGCGAGTATGCGGGTCAGTGCGGCCGGTTCGGGTCTACTGAAATATCAGTGGCGCTTCAACGGTGCCTTGATAAGAAATGCCGTCACAAACTCTTACTATATAAAGAAGGCTTCATATCAAAATTCGGGCACTTACACGGTGGTCGTCTCGAATTCAGTCGGAAGCGTCACGAGCAGTGCGGCGAATCTTGAAGTAAGATACCCTGGCTCGGACGGCGGTTCGGACGGCGGTTCGGACGGTGGCTCGGACGGTGGCTCGGACGGTGGTTCAGGTGGTGGCTTGCTTCCCAATCTCATCCCGAACGACCTCTTGCCATATCTCAATGTCAGCTCCGATCCGAACTCATATGACCAGCTGTCTCCCATCGTGCAGGCCGCCCAGTCTCATTATGAACAATATGTAAATTGCGTGAATTCGGGAGAATCTGAGACTGTCTGCGCGACTGCGTACGACCAACACAGAAAAATGGTTGAATACGCCGTTAACGTGAAAAATGAGGCATACCCATGATGAACTGAGAGCCTCGCACTTATACTACTTCAACTGACTCGAAATCACAGTCGGGTGAGGGAGACGGGTGCCGACGGAGGTTTTTTTCATTTCCAAGAACGGCTCCCTCACTTGCGTTTTTTCACCGCCTTTTTCTGCTCGAAGCTGACGAGTTTCGGGTCGAACGCCTCGGGATCGTAGCCCGGGTGCGCCCACTCGATTTCGCCGTGGAGCGCCTGCATGTATTGGAAAGTGCCGCCGAAGTCTTCCGGCGGACAGGCGCGCGCGCCCTCGAGCACTTCCGGCCCGCCTTCGCCGGCGGCCCACTTTTCGAAGACGATCTCATGGATCCACTCGTCGGCGAAATCGTAGCGATAGAGAATCCGGATCGGCAGCCGGCGCTTGCCGAGGAAATCCTTCACCTTCAAGACCGCCTCGTCCTGGAACTCGCCGGCCGTCTGGTCTTCCAGGCCGATGGGGCCGATGACGTCCGTCAAGCGCTTGCCCTTGCCGTGGCGGAATTCGTGCGGGCTTTTGTTGTCCCAGCCCATCACCGCCTGCACCGCGTCGCTGAACTCGATGAAGGTGATGTCCGCGGAAATCGAAAACCGCCGCCAGATCTGCGGCTGGATCCCGTAGAGAAACACCTTCACCACCACCCGGTTTTCGTCCTTTGCCTTCGCCATGCTGGAGCTTGTGAACGCTGCCACGGAAAAAATCAAACGAGATGTTTGCGGGAAATTCTCGTGGAGGTCCTGGTTGCGCATTTCCCGGAATTCCGCAGAATGGCCCGCCGATGTCCGAATCCGTCCGTGCCGACCTGTGGCTGTGGGCCACCCGCTTTTTCAAAACCCGCGGGCTGGCTGCGGACGTGTGTGCGACGGGCAAGCTCAAGCGCAACGGCCACCCGCTGAAACCGTCCTCGCCGGTGCAGCCGGGAGATCTGTTGGAAATCCCGTTCATCGAGGGCCCGGGACTGCGCCGCGTGTCCGTGAAGGCGGTGATCGTCAAGCGCGTCGGTGCGCC
>JBEDKU010000688.1:0-11939 GCA_041172045.1 Verrucomicrobiota bacterium
CTCCGCCGCGCTGGCGATGGTCGGCGGCGGAGTGTCGCTGGTCACGTTTCTGGCGGCGATTTCCGCCGTGCTTGGTCTGCTGGACCGCGGGCGCGGCGGGATTAATGTGACGCTTTTCCTCGCGATCCTGATCGGCGGGCAGTGGTTGGTGTTGGTTTTCGCCACCCTCGCCTGGCTCATGCGTCGGCGGGCGGCGGAAGGATTCAGCGGCGTGCAGGCGGTGGCGGGAAAACTCGCCCGCCGGCTGGCGGGAAATCACGACGACGCGTGGTGGAACCGGCTGATGGACGGCGGCGGCGCGCCGCGTGCGGCGGGCTTGTGGCGGCTCGCCCGCATGGCGCACGTGGCGGGCATTTTTTTCAATCGCGGCATCCTGTGCGGGCTCGGCGGTTTGGTGCTGGTGAAACACATCGGCTTTTTTTGGGAGACCACCACGGAGATGGCGATGTTCTCCCTGCTGCAGAAGCTGTCGCATTTCCTCGCGCTGCCGTGGTCGGCATGGTGGCCGGGCGCGGTGCCAACGGCGAACGACATCCAGGCGTCCTCGTGGTCGCCCGGCCATGAACTGCCGCCCGGTCCAGCGGTGTGGTGGGAATTTCTGCTGATGGCCACCGTCGTTTGGGGGCTACTGCCACGATTGATTCTATGGATTCTCGCTTGGAGTGCCGGTCGCCAGGCGCTCGCACGGCTGGATTTCCAAAGCCGCGCGCACCGCAGCCTGTGGCGGGAAATCACCGGCGCCGACCGTGTGGAAACCGACGCCCCGCCGCTCGACGGCGTGCTCGTGCTCGACGTCGGCGGCAGCGGTCTGACCGAACAAGCGCTCCGCCCCTTCCTCCTGCGCCGGCTGCGGGTGCATCCGGCCGCATGGCAATCCACCGCCGTGCTCGATCCGGGAGCGGAAGCCGAGACCGCGCGCTTGCTCGCCAAGGCGCCCGCCGGAGTGGTCCTGCTGGCGGAAGGTTGGTCGCTTTCCCCACCACGGATGATCTCGCTTCATGCCCGGGTGCGCGCTTGCGCCGGACCCGAAGCACCGGTGAAATTCCTCGTCGCCAATGTCGGAGCCGACCAACAACCCGCCGCCGTCACGGCCGATGAACGCCGGGAATGGACGCGTTTTGTCGATTCCCTCCGCGATCCGGCGGCGGAGGTCTTCTTCTTCGAGGACGCCTAAACCGGCTTGTAAAGTTCCGCGAAAACCATCGTCCCGCTGGCGGTCTGGAGCGTGCTGACCACGATCACATCGACGGTGGAGCCCATTTTGGAAACCGCGTGGTTGGTGACAATCATCGTCCCGTCCGGCAGATAGCCGACCGCCTGATGATCCTCTTTCCCGGTGCGGACGAGCGCGATGCGGATCCTCTCGCCCACCGCCACCGCCGGTTTCAGCGCGTCGTCGAGGTCGTGGATGTTGAGCACGTCGAGGCCCTGGATTTTCGCCACCTTGGCGAGGTTTTCATCCACCGTCATCAGCCGCGCGCCGAGCAGGCGGGTCGTTTCGATGAGGCGGGTGTTTAAAAGCTCCGGCTCACCGTTGGTTCCGGTGTCGTGGATGGAAATCTGGATGTCCGGCGCGGTCTGCAATTTCTCCAGACTCTCCAACCCTCGCTGCGCCCGCTGCCGGTTGCCGTTGGACGCCGACTCCGCCATCGCCTGCAATTCATCGAGCACGAAGCGTGGGACAATCAGGCGACCGTGGAGGAATCCCGACCGGCAGATCCCCATCACGCGCCCATCCATGACCGCGTCCGGATCCAGCACGATGGGCTGGCCGGAGGACGAGTCCTGGCGGAAGCGCACGTAGGGAATGATGAAGGCGAAGTCGTCGCGGTTGCTCCGCAAGGCCAGCACGGCACCGAGGAACCCGAGACTGGCGAACAAAGTGACATCGATGGTCAGCCGCAGCGCGTTCACCAGCACGTCCACTTGGATGGCGGAGACCCCCTTCTCATCCTGCAACTTGTCGCGGAACGCCAACTCCAACAGATTGGAAATTTCCACCCGCGTCAGAAGCCAGGCACAGAACAATCCCACACCCAGACCGAAGCTGGCGGTGGAAAATCCGCGCAGCGTGAAGCCCTTCATCAGCGACTCGATCCAAATGAAAAAACCCGCCACCCCGAGTCCGCCGAGCATTCCAGTGACGATGGAGATGTCCAGCGTGCCCTTCGTACTCAGGGCGATCGCGACGCCCGCCGCCTCACAGACCAAGAGATAGGTGAGGCGCGCTACGTTGACGGACGGGTGGGAGGACATGGGGAAATCGCTACCGCACCTTCAGCAGCCGGCGTCATTTCAGCAAGACGAAACCGGAGCCGCTCGGACTCACTCCTGCTCGTCCGCCGTGGCCTTGATGTCGGTCAGCGCGGCGATGAAATCTCCCAGAATCTCCGCCGGGACCATGATCGTGTCGCGGTTGCCGCCGACGTCTTCGGTGATCTTCACCACCATGCCGCGAGCGTTCTGTTTGAGATCGAGATAAAAGGTCTTCCGATCCGCGAGAATTTTTTCCGTGTGTAATAGGTCAGCGTCCACTTGATGTTCCGGGTTACTCAATCTAGCGGAATCATCGGGAGCGGGTGCTGAATGTCAATTGAATTTCTTGACCCCCGGCGGGATGCCCTATCCGCTTCGGCTGTGATGACCTTTTCACCCGATGCGTGATCTCCTGCCAACCGACCGACCTGCGCTGGTGCTGGCGCCGATGCAGGACGTCACCGACCTGCCGTTCATGCGCGTCATCGCACGGCGGGGCGCGCCGGATTGGTTCGTGACGGAGTATTTCCGCGTGCATCCGGAGTCCTGTCTGAACCGCTACATCCTCCGCTCGATCGTGGAAAATAAAACAGACCGACCGGTATTCGCCCAGATGATCGGCCGGGATCTGCCGAGCCTGATCCGCACGGCACGGGAACTGGCCCAGTATCCGGTCGCCGGTATCGACCTGAATCTCGGCTGCCCGGCGCCGATCGTCTGCCGCAAGGATGCGGGCGGCGGCTTGTTGCGCAATCCGGACACCGTCAACCGCCTGATCGGCAGCCTGCGCGAGGCGATTCCCGGGAAATTCACCATCAAGACGCGCCTCGGCTACACGACAGCGGACGAGTTTCCCGGGTTGTTGGAAATTTTCCGCAGCCACGCCATCGACGGCCTGACCATCCACGGGCGGACGGTGGTGGACCGCTATCAGACGCCGGTGCGTCCGGATTTCGTGCAAATGGCGGTGCGGACGATGCCCTGCCCGGTCATCGCCAACGGCAACGTGGTGGATGTTGCGACCGGATTGTCCTACCTCGCGCAAACCGGCGCGGCGGGCCTGATGGTCGGCCGTGGCGCGATCCGCAACCCGTGGATTTTCTCACAACTGGCGGCGGCGTTCACCAAGGGCGAATCCCCTGCTCCGAGCCACCGCGATTTATGGGAATACGTGCTGGAACTCTACGACGAGATCGCCCGCGAGACGCCGAAGTTCAATCCGCTCGCCCACGTCCAGCGGATGAAAAAAACGCTCGCCTACATCAGTCACGGGCTGGAGGGAGAGTTCGAATACGACATGCGGCGGGCGCGGACGCCGGAGGATTTCCAGGAGATCTGCCGCCGGCATCTCGACCGGGAAAGCCCCCTGCCGGCCAAGCCGCCGGTGGGTTCCAAGCTGTTCTGCGGCTTCGAGGAGCTCGGGATTAAGGAATCCTGAAAATTTTCTGGTTCGACGGGTCGCGGGCGAGCTGGCCGGATTTGAAACCCGCCACGTCGATGACGTTGTAGGGTTCGTAAGGACTGAGCACCTGATCCGGATTCGCCGTGCGCTGGGCGGTGGGGTAGCCGCCGGTGGCGGTCGGCGGTGCCTGCGGCGCGGGCGGAGCGGGCTCGGGCGGCGGCGAAATGTCGTTTTGCGTGCCGTAGGGAGAAACCTGCTCCGGCGGGAACGGAGGATTCGGCTGGAACCGCGGCGGCGGCACCGGTGGCGGCGGCGTGCAGGAGGCCAGCCCGGCGAGACTTGCGGCGGCGAGGGCGAGAAATGGTTTCGACATGGGCTTTGGCGGCTGTTGGCTGGCAGAGGGTTGCGCGGGATGCGATACCGGCCGGCCGCCGCCAATGTTGCAGGGATTTGCGGTCGGCGCAATTCGAATAGCCGGATTGTCCGAGTCCCCGGAGACGGGCTCCACGACGGGCTTGCCCACCGGCCGGGAAAATGCGCTGCTAGGGGCATGGGAAAAGCCGATTACATTCCGAAAACCTGGATCCTGCCCGAAGCCATCACCAAGCGGCTCGGCGCGACGGTGGGCAAGCAGCGCCTGATGAACGAGGACGGACATCTTCTGCTCCTGCTCCACCAGGTCCCGCGGGTGGAGGACAACGAGGTGCGCACGGCGGCGGTGGTCTGGCGGAATCCCGCGGGCGAGTGGAAAAGCGCGCCCACGGGCGGCGGACTCGGCGGTCTGGAGGCGCACGTCGCGGCCTATCGCACGGCGATCCACGGGCTGGACGATGCGGTGGATGGCGCGAAATCGGCGCTCGACTACTTCAAGGTGATGCGACTGGCGCATCCACTGCAACGCTCCACCCGAAGCCTGTTCGAGGTCATTCAGGCGACCCGCCAGGCACTGCCCGATGACCCGCGCATCATCAATTTACGCGACCAGACGGCCGACGCCGAGCGCGCCATCGAACTGGTCGCGGCGGATGCCAAGTCCGGGATGGATTTTACCGTGGCGGAGTCCGCCAGCCAGCAGGCGGCCTCGGCGGAAGCGGCGAACCAGGAAGCGCGCCGCCTTAACCGCCTCGTCGCGTTTTTCCTGCCGCTGGCCACGCTGGTGGCAATTTTCGGCATGAACCCGCCGGAGACCGTCTATCGGGACAATGGTTTCTGGGTCGTCGTGGCAGCGGGTTTGATCATGGGATTCATCGTCTTTTCGGTAGTCGCCTTGAGGATCCGTAAGAACGATTAGAGCCACCACCCGTGACTATTCATTCGTCGTTTTTCTTCCGCTGCGGCCTCGCCGCTTTATCGGGTGCGGTTTACTCCTTGGCCTATCCGCCGCTCGGCTGGGGCTGGTTGGTGTTTCCCGGTCTGATTGGTCTGCTGCTGGCATTGCGCGGGCAACACGGGACCCGCGCTAGAACCATCGGGTTTATCCACGGGATGTCGGCGTACGGCTTGGGCGTGTCCTGGTTGTTTTATATTTTCGGCACGATGGTCGTCGTCTTATGGTGCGTCCTTGCGGCATTCACAGCGCTGTTTGCGGAAATGCAGAGCCGCGCCAGCGCGCGCGGGCTGGCGGGATGGCAGCTCGCGATTTTCACCGCGTTGAACTGGTGTGGCTGGGAGTTCATCCGCGCGGAGTTGTTTCCGCTGAAGTTTCCCTGGATGACCGCCGGCCTTGCGATGGGGCCTAACACGCTTCTGCCATGGGTCGGCGTGCATGGGGTTGGGTTTTTGGTGGTGCTGGCGGTGGCGCTTGTCATGGCGAAAAGCCGCTTGGCTTTTTTCATTCCTGCGGTGGTTTTACTGACCGGGTTCGCCACGCTGCTTGCTGATTCTGAGCCCAAGGTGGATGATCCATTGGCGGTTAGTGTGGCCGGCATGCAGTTGGAGGGCGTCTCTTTCGACTCCTACCTCACCGGCACGCGACAACTTCCCCCGACCATCCGCCAGGTCGTCTGGCCCGAATATGCCGTGCCATACGATATCCGTGAGAACAAACGCGATTGGGAGCTCATACAAACCCTCTGTCGCGAGCGCGATGTTACCCTCACGCTCGGCACCCAGGCTCGCCCCGGTGGCGGTGATGTCTGGCGCAATATCGCGCTCACGCTCGATCCCACCGGGGTGCTCGGCGAGCATACCAAGGTGCATCCGGTGCATTTTTTCGACGACGGCACTCCCGGGACCACGGCGCTGCCGGTTCAGACCGCCCATGGCAAAGTCGGCACGCCGATCTGCTTCGACTGTGATTATGAAGGTGTCGTCCGCCGGATGACGGCCGCAGGTGCGGAAATGTTCGTGGTGCCGACGATGGACGCCGAGTCCTGGAGCGCCCGGCAGCATGATCAACATGCGGAGTTGTTCCGCATCCGCGCCTGCGAGAACGGCAGGTGGATGTTCGTGGTGGCGACGTCCGGCGTTTCGCAATTGATCGATCCTCACGGCCAGGTCCATGTCCGGCTCGCGGCGCTCAAGCAGGACACGATTTCCGGACTCATGAAACGGGAAACGAAGCTTACTTTCTACACACGATTCGGCTGGCTCACGCCGTGGATCGTTTTGGCGATCAGTGGCGTCTGCTGGCTGTTTCTGCTTCTGCCGATTTCGGTTTTCAGAAATCAGATCAATGCCTGAAATGGCGGTGGCCGGTGAAGACCATGGCCATGCCCGCTGCGTCGGCGGCGGCGATGACTTCCTCGTCACGCATGGAGCCGCCGGGCTGGATGCAGGCGGTGGCTCCGGCGTCGATCGCGGATTGCAGGCCATCGGCGAAGGGGAACATCGCGTCGGAGGCCACGATGCTGCCCGCGAGGTCGAGTCCGGCTTCCTTGGCCTTCCAAATCGCGATGCGTGAGGAGTCCACGCGGCTCATCTGGCCGGCACCGATGCCGAGCGTGCGGTCGGCGCTGGAATAGACGATGGCATTCGACTTCACGTGTTTCACGATCCGCCAGCCGAAGCGCATGGCGCGCATTTCCTGCTGGGTCGGCGGGCGCTTGGTGACGACCTTGGATTCGAGATTCTCCAAGCCGAGCGCGGTGTGGTCACGGTCCATGACCATGATGCCGCCGGGGCAGGAGCGGATGACGGCGGATTTCTTCTCCAGCAGATAGGCGTCGTTCATCTTCATGAGACGCAGGTTTTTCTTCTTCTGGAGCAGGGCGCGCGCGTCGCTCTCGAACTCGGGGGCGATGATCACGTCGGTGAAGATTTCGGAAATCACGCGGGCGAGTTCCAAGGTGAGCGGGCGGTTGCAGACGATCACGCCGCCGAACGGCGCCTGGCGGTCGGTTTCAAAGGCTTTCTGCCAGGCGACGCGCAGGTCCTCGTCGTCCTGACCGACGCCGCACGGGTTGGTGTGCTTGAGAATCGCCACCGTGGGACGGACGAAATCCAGGATGAGGTCCGAGGCGGCCTCGATGTCGAGAATGTTGGTGTAGCTGAGTTCCTTGCCCTGCACCTGGGTGAAAAACTTGCGAAAATCCCCGTAAAGCGCGCACTTCTGGTGCGGGTTGTCGCCGTAGCGGAGTTCCTGTTCGAGCGGCAGGCTGAGGGTGAAATTCGCGCAGGTCCCGGTGCGGCATTGGCCAAGGTAGTCGGTGATGGCGGCGTCGTATTGCGAGGTCCGCATGAAGACCTTCACCGCGAGCTGCTCCCGCAGGCCTTTGGTGGTGTTGCCCTTGTTTTCCTTCATTTCCTCGATCACCTTCGCGTAGTCGGCGGGATCAACGATGACAGTGACGCTGGCGTGGTTTTTAGCCGCGCTGCGCAGCATCGACGGGCCGCCGATGTCGATTTTTTCGATGGCTTCCTCGAGCGTGACTTCCGGCTTTGCGACAGTTTCCTCGAAGGGATAAAGATTCACCACGACGAGGTCGATGGTCGGAATGTCGTTCGCCTTGGCTTGAGCGATGTGCTGCGGGTCGTCGCGGCGCTGCAGCAGGCCACCGTGGACTTTCGGGTGCAGGGTCTTCAGGCGGCCGTCGAAGAGTTCCGGCGCGCCGGTGAATTCCGACACGTCGATGACCGGCAGCCCGGCTTCACGCAGCGCGGCGGAAGTCCCGCCGGTGGAGAGCAGTTCCACGCCCATGTCGTGGAGTTCCTTGGCGAATTCGGCGAGGCCGGTTTTATCGGAGACAGACAGCAGGGCGCGGGTGATTGGCATAAAAAAGTCTTTCGCGGAGGTGAAGTGAGGCGTTCCCGGTGCGGGCCCGCGCAGTTCCCGTAATCAACCGACCGCCCCCGGGCAAGCGGAATAGCGGACCCACCCGCAGGCGTTGAGCGCGAAAAAGCCTTGGAAAACCAGCGGCGGGCGATCGCCGAGCAGCCGCCGATAGCCCCGTAGACGGCATCCGGGATTGCGAAACAAGCGGCCGGCCGGGCAGAAGTCCTCGTCATTTCCGGCTACGTCCTGCAAGGATTTGAATTCCTCCAGAGTGCCGGCGCGGCTTTGCCAGAGATCGAGGGCGTGGATCGCAAAGTCACGTGCCCGGCCCCACGGCTGACGATCCATTCCGCTCCCAGGTGGTTCCGCCGCCGCCAAGCGTGGGGGTAAAACCAAGATGCGGGATACAATCGACCGTTCCGCGATGATAGAACCCACTGCCCGCCGTGCAGATGTCCCGCCAGAACCGACGCTCCCTCAGCTGGCGGAAATCGATCGAGCTCCGCCGGATCATGGACCACCACCAGTTGCCGAACACCGGCGGCGGGTGGTGGCGCGTCGGCCGCGACGATTTCCAACAGCTCGCCCAGCGAATTCTCCAATTCCTAGCGCCCGGAACCCGGCAGCCAGTGACCGCCGGCGCGGCGGATCGCACCCGCCACGGGTCCCGCGAAACGGCCTTGATCGTGATTTCCCGGCAATGCCACGCACGGAGCGATCCGCGCGAGGAATTTCACCAACTGGACTAGCAGAGGCAGCGCGCTTGCGTGTTCGAGGCTCCGCGTCCCTTTGCGACCTTCGAGCCTTTGCGGTTCAAATCCTTCCCGTTTAGGCGTTCGAAAAACCTTACGCTCCCTCGACGTTCGATGTTCGATGTTCTTTTCCCCCACTTTTCTCCTTCCCCACAATCTCCCCGCAGTTAGCCTTCCGGCAATCCCGTTTCTTCCTCTTCTTCTTTCTCTCAACTCTCAACCACCAACTTCTTCCCCGTGAGCCCCATCACCATTACCGCCGTCAAGGAACAAGCCGGGGAAATCCCCATCCACGCAGCGATCCACGCCCAGCTCCAGTCTCGCGCCACCCGCAAGACCAAGGGCGGCAAGCCGTATTTGGAGCTCGTTTTTGCCGATGCCACCGGCCATTTTTCGCTGAAGATCTGGTCGGACTCCCCCATCTATGACGCTGCGGAAAAACTCGCCGACCATGCGATTCTCCGCCTCGAAGCCGAATGGACGCAAAACCAATACGGCGTCAATCCGAACCATCTCGTCTGGTTCCCCGTCGATGACGCCGCCACCGCGGATTTCCTCGCCGGCGACCCTGAGACCCGCGAAAAGCAAGACCGCGACTTCGCTGAAATCCGCCGTCTCTGCGATTCCATCGAAGACCCGCGGCTGCACGGACTGTGCGCGCTGTTCCTCAGCCAGTTAGGCGACCGCTTCCGCCGCACCGCGGCCGCCAAACGGAACCACCACGCCCGCCGTGGCGGCCTCGTCGAGCACGTCTCCCAGATGATGCGCTCCGCCAATGTGATTTGCCCGGTTTACCCCGAGCTCAACCGCGACCTCATTCTCGCAGGCGTCCTCTTCCACGACTGCGGAAAACTCTGGGAGAACTCCTATCCGGAAAACGGCTTCAGTCAGGTTCACAGCATCCACGGCGAAATGCTCGGCCACATCCCGCTCGGCATCGAGCTCGTCAACAAACTCTGGAACGACCTGCTGGACACCGCCGATTCCGACGAATGGAAGACGCTCAAGCCCTCCACCGAGATGACCCGGCTCCACCTGCTCCACCTGATCGGCAGCCACCACGGGCAATATGAATTCGGCTCCCCTGTGCTTCCGCGCACGCCCGAGGCCTTCGCTCTCCACTACATCGACAACCTCGACGCCAAGCTCGAAATGCTGCGCGACGCTTACGCCCAATCCACCGAAATCGCCCCCGGCATCTACGACCGCGTCTTTCCGCTGCCGACGAATCTGGTGAAGCCGTTGGCGAATTTCATCCCGCCGCTCCCAACACCACTGCCGGAAGTTTCCGCAGAGGACGTGGAGAGGACGGAGGAAACAAACGAGACGGTGAACGAAACCCTTGTTGAGTAATTAATGATTTCACGAAACTTCAGATCAAGCGAAGCTCCGGGGTTCTTGGAGTGATCCGTTGGATCGAAGCACAAGATCAAATTCCAGCAATTGGATACCGGATGTGCGTGGCCGCAATTCCGTCACCGGCTTTCCGTTGTGGGCGGATTAATGGATTGATAGGGGCGCGGCCTCAGCCGGGAGACTATTTTTGGAACGCCCCGACCATCGGGGCCCTGCCGAGGGGGAGTGGATTTCCGAAGAAGTCGCGACCGCCATTATTCAGGATGGGGATTCCACGCGGGAAGGTTATCACATCCGCCGGCCGAAGCGCCTGAAGCGAATCGAGCCCCGGCGCGGGTTTCACGATGCCGGCCAGCTGGGGCGCGGGAGAGATCGTTGACTTGATGGGCAGCCCCTCGTGACGTCCGCAGAAAACGTTGCTTTCAAACACATTGCCCGTGCTAGAACCGAAATCATAGGTCGCCCGCCCGCCATCCTCCACGAGGAAGAGGTTGTTGGAAAAGCGCGAATCCTCGGCCCTGCCCGTGTTCCACTCGGTGAAAAGCAACAGCGGAAGGTCCTGATGCGGAGCCAGCACGATGGTATTGTTATAGACATGGGTCCGGGTCGCTCCGCCGCCGAAGTGGAAGACCCGTGCCGAGGTGATCCCGTCGTGCACGCTGACATTGTAACGGATGATCGTGTCCTCGTTGATCGCGTTGCCGGGAGAGCAGATGAGCATGAAGCCGCCTTCGTTCTGATAGCTGTAGTTGTATTGGAAAACCGAGCGGCGGCACCAGTAATCGCTATCATAGGCTTGGCCGTCCTTGGTGCCGATGGTGCCGGAAACCTCGTTGAACTGGATGACCGTGTCGTCGCAGGCAAAGGGCCAGATGCCGGCGGCGGCCTCGTCGTCCTCACAGCGGGCACGGGCCTTTCTAACGATGTTTTTTTCAATGAGGCCGCCGTCGGTACCCCAGAGTTTGATGCCGTCTCCGCCGATGTCTTCCAGGATGTTTCCGCGGATGATGACATTGGTGCTGCGCGTCCTGCCGCCACCTCTTTGACAAATGCCGTTGCGATCCGTCCGCTCGACCCGGCATTGTTCGATGAGGAGGCCGTCGAAGTGGGTGGCACGGGCGCCTTTCGCTTCGAAGAAGATCCCGCAGCCTTCGTGGGTCTTCCGCAGGTCGCCATTCACATCATGGACAAACAGTCGGCGCAGATAGACGCGTTGCATTTTGCCGATGCCGTCCGCGAGGATCCTCACGCCGGTGCGCCACGGGGCGGACTTCGGGCCGAGGTTGGTGATTTCCAAATCCGCCACTTCGACAAACGAGATGTTTTTCAACAGGACCGTGTCCGGGTGCTGGCCTTCGCCGTCGATGCGCGGGATAGGCCCGTCTCCGTAGCGGCTGATGAGCACCCGCGCCGTGGAGTTTCCGCCGCCCTTGGGGTTGAGCTGGCCGATCCAGCGCCCGCCCGCCTTGAAGAGCAGTTGATCGCCCGGTTTCAACTCCGTGGCATTGGCCTTCTCCAGGCTGCGCCAGGCGTGTGTCGGGGCCAGTCCGCTGGCCGAGTCGTCGCCGTTGAGCGGATCCAGATGATAGACCGCGGCACCGGCGGTGGAGAGACAGGACGCCACAGCGAGGAGCAATATTGGTAGAATTCTTATCACGTGCGTTCGGAGTTGCCAAACAAGGCGCTGTCCAAAACCTGACAACTACGGTGTGCGTGGCGGATTCTCTTTCGGGCAATCGATGCTTTTTAGATCGCGCTCCGGTAAACACTTGGCTCCCTGGCGATTTTCAGAACCATCAGTTGGGCGCGCTTACGGTATGGCCGGCCTCAGCACGAAGACGCCCGGTCTCCTGTGAAGAGGACCGGGCGTTTTTGAAAACAATTGATGCGTGGGAGGGTGTCTTACCAGCCGTCGCCGCCGCCGCCACCTTTGTAGCCGCCACCGCCGCCGCCTTTGTAG
>JBEDKU010000689.1:0-8095 GCA_041172045.1 Verrucomicrobiota bacterium
ATCGCTCCGACGGGTGGAGGAACCGGCGGGTTGACGAAAATCAGCTCCGGAACGCTGACCCTCACCGCTGCGCAAAGCTATACGGGCACTACCAACGTGACTGGCGGGGTTCTTGAATTCGCCCCCGGAGCTTCTATCATCGGAGGTGCCTCCAACGTGACCGGCGGCACCCTGTCCGTCACCGGCGGAACGCTTGCCCCGGGTGCTTTGTCGTCCGCTTCAACCGGTGGTGCATACGCCATGTCCGCCGGAAGCATGACTTTCAACACGGGACTGAACATGAACACCGGCAATTCGTCCACGAACGTATTCGTCAATCTCACCGGTGGCACGTTCAGTTCGAGCTTCGTCACGATGGGCCGCTGCTCGACTTTGATCAACACTCCTACGCAAGGCAATACCACGAGTGGATTGTATATCAACGGAGCCACCGCCAGCATCACTGGCGCGCTCAATGTCGGCTTTTCAAACTCCAGCGTCAATTCCACCGCTTCGGCCCGGATCGACAGCGGCAGCCTGACCGTCGGTGGTGTCGTGTTGGTTGCCATCGCCAGCCCGGATCGTTGGTCGGTGATGGATGTGAATGGCGGCACCTTCACCTCCACCGAAGCCGTCACCGGCCTACAGGTCGGCAGCGGACAGACCGGTAGCAATGCGTTCCTGGTTCGTGCAGGCACCGCCACGGTTGAGAGAATCCTACTGACCCAGTCAGCCGCCTCCACCGAGACCAGCCTTCTCAATGTTTCGGGAGGAAGCCTCTATGTCGGCTCCGGTGGCATCGTTGGAAACAACAACGGCGGAACCGGAGTGCTCGACGTGCAGCTCGGCACCGCGACACTTGGCGCAAAGGCCGCTTGGAGCACCTTGCTCGGAGCGACCCTCAACGGCACCACGACCATCCAAGCCGCCGACGCGGTGGCTGCTCCGTTTGACATCGGCATCGCCGGTGTCCTCGGTGGCACCGGTGGTTTTGACAAAACCGGCGGTGGCAAGCTCACCCTGTCGGGACTCAACACCTACACCGGAAACACCACCGTCAGCGCAGGCACTCTTGAAGTTGCCAACGACGACGTGTTTGACGACGCCTCCACCGTGAGCATCGCTTCCGGAGCGACCTTGAACCTGACCCACGCCGGCGCCGACATTGTGGGTGTGCTCGTGGTGAACGGCATCACCCAACCGGACGGTCTTTACACCTTCGGCACGGGCAAGCTCCAGGTGGGAGCGGTCGTGGTCTCGCCTTACCAGACATGGGCCAGCGGCTACGGCCTCCAAGACCCATGGCTCGGCGTGAACCCCGCCCTCAACGGCACACCCGGTGCGGATCCGGACAATGATGGCATCGCCAACGAGTTGGAGTTCGCCCTCGGCGGCAACCCGACCCTGTCGTCCACCAACGTCCTGCCAACCCTGTCGGTGACCGCCACCAACTTCGTCTACACCTTCAACCGGGTTGACGCGTCGGAAGCGGAAGTCGCGTTGGCCTTCCAATCCGGAACGACCTTGGCCGCCGGTTCCTGGACGCCTGTCGCCATCGGCGTGGACACCGCCGCCAGCGGTTCGGGAGTGGTTGTCACGGAGAATGGTGCCGCTGCTGACACCATCGTTGTGACCATTGCGAAGGGAGCCAACACCAAGCTCTTCGGCCGCCTCCAAGCGGTGAAGTAAGCGCGGCTGAATTCATCAAAGCCCCTCCCGGTCTCCGGGAGGGGCTTTTTTTTCGGAGTGCGGCACGCTCTGCTGCCGCCAGCGGCGGATGGAAGCTCTGCTCCATGTGGTGCGGAGCTCTTCTTGTTCCCTTGCGCGGGAAGAAGCTCCGCCCCGCATCCGGCAGAGCCGGAGCTGCCACAGGCGCGAGCAGAGCGTCGCGCACTCCGGAGTGCTGGACGCTCTGCTCCAGCCCGCGGCGGATGGAAGCTCTGCTCCATGTGGTGCGGAGCTCTTCTTCTTCTTCCCATGCGCGGGAAGAAGCTCCGCCCCGCATCCGGCAGAGCCGGAGCCACCGCAGGCGCGAGCGGAGCTTCGCGCACTCCGCTACCACTGATCCGAACCCAAGAGTCGATCCGTTGGAAATCCATAAACCGTTTTGATCCGCGCCGGCGTGGAGTGCTGTTCGAACCACGCTGCGGAACACCAGGGATACTGATTCGCCACCATTGCCAGTTGGTGATGCACGGCATTTGCATGGACATAATGCAATCGAGCCAAATGGGATTTTTCAGAAACGATGTGGGATTCCATGAAATTGTACCAAACCTTGCGCCCGCTTACCTGGTCCCGCGAGTTCACCCACTTGGCCGATACCGAATGGAGCTTGCGAAGCATCGTCCGCAGCGAATCGGAACCTCCATCAGGAGCCTCCGCGATGAAGTGGTAGTGGTTGGGGAAAACCGACCATGCTTCCAATCGCCATTGGAATTCGGCGATGGTTTCCAAGAGGAGGTCGTGGAGGTATTCCAGCCGGTCATTCCCGGCAAAGTGGTGTTCCTTGCCATAAGTTCCGGCCGTCACCATATAAACGCCGGCGGGTCCGAGTCGATGGGGCGGGGCGTGAGGCCAGTCCTTCATGAGTTAGATTGAACGGGGATTCTTCTCTGGCACAAGGCCAAAAGTCGAGTGGTCTGATTTTCCAGGTTACCGCGACCAAAGAGCTCCGCCCCGCATCCGGCAGAGCCGGAGCTGCCGCAGGCGCGAGCAGAGCTTCGCGCACTCCGGAGTGCTGGACGCTCTGCTGCCACCAGCGGCGGATGGAAGCTCTGCTCCATGTGGCGCGGAGCTCTTCGTCTTCGGATTACCCCTGATGAGCGCTTGACCGTCAATTTCACGAATCGTTACCTATTCCATACTCCAAACGTGTCATCCCGGCACCTGAAAGAGGCTTTCCTCACCACCCGTTTCCTAACCTCCTCCATGAAACTCTTTCTCAAAAACTCCGCCATCACCGCGCTTATCGCGTTTCCCGCGATTTCCCAGGCGGCGCAGCTCCAGGTCACCGCCACCAACAAGCTGCCGCTCGCCCGCGCCAGCCAGACCATCGAGATCCCCGCGGCCGATCTGGCTCCGCTGGCGGCAAAGACGCTCAACCTCATCCACGTCAAGGACTCCGCCGGCAGGGAGCTGGTCTGCCAGGCGCTCGATACCAACGGCGACGAGCTGCGCGCCTTCGACGCCGTCATTTTCCAAGCGGACTTCGCCGCCGTAGAAACCAAGACCTTCACCCTGTCCGTCGGCACCAAACAACTCTATCCAAAAGAGGAATACAAAGCTTTCGGCCGCTTCGTGCGCGAGCGCTTCGACGACTTCACCTGGGAGAACGACCTCATCGCCCACCGCACCTACGGTCACGCGCTGGAGACGTGGAAGGGCGAGCCGCTCACCAGCAGCACCATCGACATCTGGTCCAAGCGCACGCCGCGCATGGTCGTGAGCGACTGGTATCTCGCGGACGACTATCACGTCGATCACGGCGAGGGCGCGGATTTCTATTCCGCCGGCCTGAGCCGTGGCTGCGGGGGCAGCGGCTTGTGGGCGGACGACAAGTTGTGGGTGTCGAAAAACTTCGTTAGCTCCAACGTGCTGGCCAACGGCCCGATCCGCGTCTTGTTCGAGCTCGAATACGCGCCCTTCCCCGTCGCCGGCGGCGAGCTGTCCGAGAGCAAGCGGATCTCGCTGGATGCGGGCCAGCAGTTCGACCAGTTTCAAAGCCGCTACAAGTTCGTCCAACCGGTCGCCCCCACCGTGGCCGCCGGACTGAAGAAAGTGGCGGGCGAGACCGTGGCGGTGGATGCCGCGCAAGGCTGGCTCGCCAAGTGGGAGAAGATGGAAAAAAACGCGGGCCACCAGGGCCTCGCCGTGATCGCCAGCCCGGGACGTTTCGACAAGCACGTCGAGGACCCGCTGAACCAGCTGGTCCTGTTCAAGCCGGATCCCACCCACGTCACGACCTACTGGGCGGGCTTCTGCTGGGACAAGGCCGGCCGCTTCACCGATGCCGCCGCCTGGACGCGGCACGTCGGCGAGTTCGCGCAGGGCCTCGCCTCGCCGCTTGAAATCCAGACCACGCTCTTGAAATAACCCGCCACCAACTCTCCCATGAAGACCTCCATCCTCACCTCCGTTCTATCCGCCGGGCTCTCCCTGCTCGCGTTCGCCGAAGCACCGCGCTCCGAACATTTCTCCGACTGGCCGCAAGGCGCCGCTCCGGCGGAAGTCGGCAAGCGCGTCGCCGGGAATTTCCTCACCCGGAAGTTCCGTTATGAAACCATGCCCGACAAGGCGGCGCTCGGAGTGATCTATCCGGAGGTGATCACCTGGTACGGGGCGCTGACACTCGCGCAACTCACCAAGGACCAGGAGCTGACCGACCGCTTGGTGGAAAAATTCGAGTTCTATCTGTCAGAGCCGGGCTCGAAGAACATCAACCCCGCAGCGCACGTCGATTACCGCGTCTTCGGCGCGCTGCCGCTGGAAATCGCCATCCAGAACAAGGATCCGCGCTGCAAACAGCTCGGCCTCGGTCTGGCCGACGCCCAGTGGGAAAAAACCACGCCCGACGGCATCACTGCCGAGGCGCGCTACTGGATCGACGACATGTACATGATTCCGCTGCTCCAGGTGCAGGCGTTCCGCGCCAGTGGTGACGGCAAGTATCTCGACCGCGCGGCGCTGGCCATGGGTGCCTACTTCGACAAGATGCAGGAGTCCAACGGGCTGTTCTTCCACGGTGAGAAGGCGCATTTCTTCTGGGGCCGCGGCAACGGCTGGATGGCCGCCGGCTCCGCGGAACTGCTGCGCTCGCTGCCGGAAAGCCACCCGCAACGCGAGCGGATCCTTGCGGGCTACCGCAAGATGATGGCCGGCTTGTTAGCCACCCAGGCGGATGACGGCATGTGGCGGCAGCTCATCGACAAACCCGCGTCCTGGCCGGAGTCGTCCGGCACGGCGATGTTCACTTTCGCCATGGTCACCGGCGTCAAGGACGGCTGGCTGGATGACAAGACGTATGGTCCTGCGGCCCGCAAGGCGTGGCTGGCACTCGTCGCACTGCTCGATGAAAACGCCAACCTGCGCGAGGTCTGCGTCGGCACGAACAAGGGCTTCGACGAGGAATTCTACCTCGCCCGCCCGCGCACCGCCGGGGATTTCCATGGTCAGGCGCCGATGCTCTGGACGGCCAGCGCGCTGCTGCGTTAACCCGCGTGGAGTAATCCGTTTGGGCTAATTGCGGGTCGCGTCAGCGGGGTGTAATTTTTCCCCGATGAAACAAAGATCCATTCTCTCAAGAACCCGCCGGTCCTCCTCCGGCTTCACTTTGGTCGAGCTGTTGGTAGTGGTTACCATCATCATCGTGCTGGCGGGTGTGGGCTATCCCACGATTGGCAAGATGCGCGCCACGGCGGAGCGCAGCCGGTGCATGAACCAGTTGAGGGAGTGGGGCATCATCATGGGGGCTTATGCCAGTGAACATGACGGCAAGGCCGAATGGTATCGTTGGCCCTCAATCGGAACCGACCCGGACAAAGTTTCCGTTTATCTTCCTTACATGTCGTCAGGATCTGTCGATGTGACAACGAAGAATGATCAAGGATCCTACGATAAGCTTCTCAACATGCGGAACTGCCCGTCCAACAAATGGGACAAAAGGGCAGGCAACTCACCGGTGTCGTATGCCATGATCCGACCGAATCCCGTTGTTTCCGCAGAACAAGGCGGCAACATGACGATCATCTCGAAGATCAGCAATCCTTCACGCTTTATCATGATGATCGACGCGCTGCCCGCGCAAAGCTATTCACTGAACTCAGCTGGTGATTTCACCGCGCGGGTCAAACCTCTGACCCAAAAGGGATCAAGTTTACGACACAACAATGCAACGGTGAATGCGCTCATGGGAGACTTCTCGGTGCAATCGATGAATTGGAAGCAGATTGAGAAGGGCCTCAGTTACTGGACCAATTATTAATCCCCGACGGATTTTTCAAACGCCACCGCCCGCCAGGATGCCTCATCCTCGCGGGCGGTGGCTTTTTTGTGGCTCCCAACCCAAGCCCGGAATCCAGAAGTCCGATCACCCGTAATTTGGAAATGGTGAAGTGGCGGAAATGGGCCCGCTAGGCTCAGGTGCGGCCAATGGTCCCGTGATTCGCCTCCATGACGCCATTCGCTGGGTCGAGGGGATCTCATGGAGTCGATCGATGCCGTCATGGAGTGGAGAAATGGCGTCATGGAGACCGTTGATGGCATCATGGGCCCCGTTGTTGGTGTCATGGAGGCGCGGAATGCGGTGATGCACCCGGGTGACTCGGGGATCAGGGCTTGGCGGCAAGTTCGAGGGTGGCCGGTGCGAGACCCTCGACCTGGGCGGTGAGCGAAATCTTCCCCGGACCCGTGGCGCGCAGGATGGCCAGCGCACGGCCTTGATAGGCTTTGCGCTCGCTGGCTTGAAAACGCTCGGTGCTCATGATGTTCCCGCTGTCGAGGCCGATGATTTTACCGGGGCCTGCCACGGTGAACTTGATGAGATCCGCCGCAGTCGGGACGATGGTGCCGTTTTCATCGAGCAACCGGATTTCCACGTTGGCAACGTCGTCGAAGGTGGTGCCGATGGACGGGTGATCCGATAGGAGTGCGATTTTCACGGGCTTGCCGGCGGTGCGCAGGATGTCGGTGGCGACCTCCTTGCCATCCGCGGTGGCGACCGCCTTGAGGATGCCGGGCTGATAGGGGACCTGCCAGTTGATGGCTGCACCGTCCTTGCGGGTGGCTTTCTTGCCGAGGGACTGGTCGTTGAGAAAGAGTTCGACTTCCGCGGCGTTGCTGTAGATTTCCACATTTTCCTCATGTGGCTCGGACGAGGCGGGAGTCCAGTCGGGAAAAAGGACCTGGCGGCGGTTCCATTCGAGCGCCTCGTAACCGGGATCGGCCGGAGTGGCGGCGGTGTTGCCGATGCGGCGGAACGCGCGGACCATCGGCTGGTCGCTCCACCAGCTCTGGCGCTCGTAGCCGCGGGGTTGGACGAATCCGGCGCGGTCGAGCAGACCGCCGTTGAAGACGGTGAGCGGCCAGCTGCGGGACTCGCCGAGGTAGTCGATGCCGCACCACAGGAACTGGCCGGAGTGCTGCGGATTGTCCCGGCAATTCGCCCAGGTGGATCGCTCGTGGCCCTGCTCGGTGCCGACGATCTTGCGGCCGGCCTTGTCTTTCCATGCGTCCAGCAACTCCTTGTCGCGGTAGTTCGTGCCGATGACGTCGAGCATGTCGGCGAGGCCGTTTTTGTAGTCGCCGGAGACGTTGGGGCGGAACAGCGCCTGGGTGACCGGGCGGGTGGGATCGACCTCGTGGCAGACATCGACCAGGCCGCGCAGGATGGGCTTCGCGAGGTCGGGCTTGGGCGTGTCGTGGATTTCATTTCCCACGCTGTAGAGGATGACGCTCGGGTGGTTGCGGTCGCGCATGACGCCGTCGCGAAGGTCGGTGTGGGACCATTCTTTGAAATGGAGGTGATAGTCGTGCGGGTTCTTCGCCTTGGTCCAGCAGTCGAAAAATTCATCCATGACGAGGAAGCCCATCTGGTCGCAAAGGTCGAGAAACTCGGGGGCGGTGGGATTGTGGGCGGTGCGGATGGCGTTCACGCCGAGCTGCTGGAGGATCTTGAGGCGGCGCTGCCACACGGCGAGCGGCACGGCGGCACCCACGGCGCCGCCGTCGTGGTGGAGACAGACGCCCTTGAGTTTGAAATTTTTCCCGTTGAGCCAGAAGCCGGTGTCCGAGCGGAACTCGGCGGTGCGGATACCGAAGGGCGTGGTGACCTCGTCCAGCACGGTTTCCCCGCGGGTGATGCGGGTGACGAGGGTGTGGAGTTGTGGCGACTCAATGCTCCAGAGAGCGGGGCGGGGGATCCGGATCTGCTGGGTGACGGTGTTGGGTTTCGCGGCGTCGACGGTGGTTTCGGAGTCGGTGGTGGCGAGGGTTTTCCCGTCGGGTGCGACGAGTGAGGTGCGGAGCGTGACGGTGCCGGCCTGGGTGGTTGTATTGGTGAGGGTGGTCTGGATTTTCACCGTGGCCGCCGAGTCGGTCGCCTCGGGAGTGGTCACGT
>JBEDKU010000690.1:0-3165 GCA_041172045.1 Verrucomicrobiota bacterium
TCCGGGCAGGACTCAATCAATCGATCTCCCCTACCTTGGCTTGGAACAGGTCGAATCGCAGACAGGGCGCATACTCAGCAGACAGCCAATAGAAGACGCGGGTTCAGGCATTGGGACAGCATTTCGTTTCGACTCGCGACATGTCCTTTACAGCAAGTTGCGTCCTTATCTGAACAAGGTCGCGCTTCCAGAGTATGAAGGTCGTTGCTCCACAGAGCTGATTCCATTGCTGCCCTGTGCCGGGGTTGATCGCGAATACCTCGGCTTTTTGCTTCGATCACCATCGGCAGTGGCTCACGCAAGCGCGGCCAATACCGGAGCGCGAATGCCCCGTGCGGACATGGAACACTTGTTCTCTTGGGAAGTGGAAGTGCCTGTGATAAAAACCCAGCGCCAGATTGCCTCTCGTTTGAAGGGGCAAATGGCCGCCGTGCAGGAAGCGAGGCAGCAAGTCGAAGCGCAAGTAAAAGCCACCGAATCGCTATGGGGAAGCATCCTCGCAGATGCAATTGATTGCCATCGAGATGAGACGTGGAGTGTCATATTTCTGGGAGGCTTACTATCGTCTTCGCTGCGGACCGGGATTTCCAAACAGGGAACTTCCGCCGCCAAGCACCGTTGCCTTGGGCTTTCTGCTGTACGCAACGGTCGCCTTGATTTAGCAGCTTCCAAGCCCATCGACCTTACCGATGCTGAGGCTGTCCGAAACCGCATCATGCCCGGTGCTTTTTATGTGGTGCGGGGAAATGGAAACGTGCGCCTGGTCGGGCGGGGAGCCATCGCCCCCGAAGGCGCGGACGACAATCTGGTCTTTCCGGACTTGCTCATTGAAGTGAATCCCGACCCAAATCTGTTGGATGCCTCCTACCTTCGTTGGGCATGGGATGCGCCCTCCGTGCGTCTGGAAATCGAACTAAGGTCCATGACTTCATCCGGCATCTACAAGATCAACCTCGGGAATCTCGCGCAGGTCCCATTGCCCATCCCGCCCCTTGAAACCCAGCGCCGCATCGCCGCCCGCCTGCGCGAGCAATTTGAAAAACTCCAACAGCTCAAGTCTGCCCTAACCGCCCAACTTGCAGCCCTCGATAAGCTCCCGGGAGCCTACCTGCGGGAGGCGTTTGGCTCTCTTTCATAAACCGATGCCCTGGCAGCCTCAGTACATCAGCTTCGCTGGGGACGCCTTCACCACGGCGACGGAAACGGTGTTTGTGACGACGGATGTGGGCAACGGTTATTTGAAAGCGATGGGCAATCGAGGCGGTCCACATTTGCTGGCTTCCGATTGGGTGGCAACTCATCTGGCGCGCTGGCTGGGACTCCCGACCTTCGAGTTCGCGTTGATCGAAGTGACCGACATCGACGAGATTCCGTTGGGTGCGAACAAGCAGGCGGTGCCCGGACCGGCCTTCATTTCCAAGGAAATGTCGGGCAACGTCTGGGGCGGTGGCGATGAGAGTTTGAAGCGCTTGGTCAATCCCGAGGACATCGGAAAACTGGTGGTGTTCGACACCTGGACGCGGAACTGTGACCGCCATCCGCCGGATCTCACGACGCGGAAACCCAATTTGAACAACGTGTTTCTCTCGAACGAGGGGCTTCCGGGCGGGAAGCAGCGGCTGATTGCGATGGATCACACGCACTGTTTCAACTGCGGGAACAATCTTGACGGACGGATTTCCCGGATTGATCTGGTCAAAGATCTACGTATTTACGGGCTTTTCCCGGAGTTTGTCCCGTTCATGAGGGATCTCGCGCATTGTCCGGTATGGATGGACGCCGTGGATCGGCTCCGGGCACTGGACCAGGGCTGGGTTCAGGGTATTGTATCCAGTATCCCGGACGAGTGGGAAGTGGAACCTGCCGCCCGGACGGCGCTGGTTGAACAGATCTGCGACCGGGCCGCATTCATCCACAGCCAATTTCTTTCATTGATCACGCCGCATCTTTAATCCAACCCTACGCACGTCATGAACCATCCCGTAAAAGGCTATTTCTGCCTCGTCCAGTACTGCCCCGACCTCGCACGGCGGGAGGTGGCGAATGTTGGCGTGCTCCTTTTCTCACCAGAGCATGATTTTTTGGAAGCCCGGCTGGTAAGCGACAACCATCGCGTCATCCGCTTTTTCGGAAAGCACGCGGACCACGCCAAACACGTGACCGCAATGAAAGAGGCGTTCACCGAGCGCATGCGGGTGGAGAAGCGGGAGTTCAAGAATCTGGAGGATTTGAGCTTGTTCGTTCAGACGCGGGCTAACCGGATCATCCTGACTCCACCGAAAGCGGTGCGGGTCGAAAATCCGGCGAGCGACCTTGAAGCGCTTTTTGCGACATTGGTGGCAGATTCGATTGGCGCTGCGGGCGAGACCGAAGGACTCGAGTTAGCCGATATGCCACTGAGGAAGCGTCTGGACCAAGTGTTGCTGGCTCCGGAACTTGAGCCGAAGATCCGCAAGAGCGTCCACGTGAGGGTGCCAGTCCTGAAAAAAGACGTGGAGATTCCTTTCGGGTTTCAGAATGGCCGTTTCAACCTGATTCAGCCTGCGAGTTTCGCCCAAGGATCGATCGCCAAGCTGCGCGATGCCGCTTGCCGGTTTGCGGTGGAAGGAGATTCGCTCTATCAATACACAGATCCAATTTTGGGAGCACTTCAATTGGTGATTGTCGCGGATTTCAAACTCACTGGTCGTGAAGGTGCGGCCGCCGTGAAAGAATTGTTTCAAGAATATCAGGTGAAGCTCTACACACCGGAGACCTTGGGAGACTTGGAACAAGAGATCAGACTGCACGGCAAGGTGCTTTCTCTGTAGCACTACTCATGGCCGCCAAAACCAAAACGAAATCCAAATCGACCACCCGTGCCGGACTCGACAGCGCCATCTGGAGCGTCTGCGACATTCTCCGCCGATCCAATTGCGCGGGAGCCTTGCAGTATGTGCCGGAGCTGACGTGGATTCTTTTTCTCCGCATCCTCGATGAGACCGAGGAAGTCGAGGCGACGAACGCGAAAGCGGTGGGGGCGGATTTCAAGCCTTCGCTGAAAAGTCCGTATCGCTGGCGGGACTGGGCGGCACCCGAAGCTCCGGAACGCAAGCGTATGGTGGAATCCACTTCGAATGCCTTTTACGACTTCGTGAATACGAAGCTCATTCCGCACCTCAAATC
>JBEDKU010000691.1:0-3884 GCA_041172045.1 Verrucomicrobiota bacterium
ACTATCAGGTCAAAACAAGCCGGGCTCCTCCGGCCGGGGAGCTGGCATCGGCGCGCCGATTTTCGCATACGCCGCGGGCATCGCCGTGCGCCCGCGCGGGGTGCGCATGAGAAAGCCCTGCATGATGAGAAACGGCTCGTGAACTTCCTCAATGGTCGCCGCGTCCTCGCCCACGGCGACAGCGAGCGAGTTCAGACCCACCGGACCACCGTTGAATTTGTAAATCAGCACTTCCAGCAGGCGCTTGTCCATTTCGTCCAGCCCCTGCGAGTCAATTTCGATCATCGCCAGCGCCGCGTCCGCGATTTTGCCGTCGATGAAGCCCTCGCCCCGGACCTGCGCGAAATCCCGCACCCAGCGCAGCAACGCGTTCGCCACCCGCGGCGTGCCGCGTGAGCGCGATGCGACTTCCAACGCTCCGTCCCGTTCGATCGGCACCTCCAGCAATCCCGCCGAGCGTTCGATGATCAGCGCCAGCTCTTCGTGCGTGTAATAATCCAGCCGGTTCGCCAGCCCGAAGCGCGACCGCAGCGGCGCGGTCAACATGCCGGAGCGCGTCGTCGCGCCGACGAGCGTGAACTTCGGCAGATTGATCTGGATCGACCGCGCCGACGGGCCGGAGTCGATGATGATATCCAGCCGGAAATCCTCCATCGCCGGATACAAATACTCCTCGATCGCCGGGTGCAGCCGGTGGATTTCATCGATGAACAAAATGTCGCCCTTCTGGATGTTCGTCAGGATTCCCGCCAGGTCGCCGGCTTTTTCGATCTGCGGGCCGGAAGTCGTGTGAAGCTGCGTCCCGGCGGCGCGGGCGATCAGGTTGGCGAGTGTGGTTTTTCCCAATCCCGGCGGGCCGGAGAGCAACACGTGGTCGAGCACGTCGCCACGGCCCTTCGCCGCTTCCAGCATCAGGAGGATGCGGTCCTTCACCTTTTCCTGGCCGATGAATTCGGAAAACGCCGGTGGCCGCAGCGAGACATCGAAGGGCGTGGGCGGCGCGGTGGTGGTTTGTTGGTAGAAATTTTCGGACATCGGAAGGGCGCGGGAAGTTGAACCCAGCGGAGCGCGGCTGAGAAGCGGTAAAAATGCTGTTTTCGGCGGACGACCCTGCTAAAACGCGCGGGACAACGTTTGAAAACCCTCCTCCAACTCACCGAAATCCGCAAATCCTTCGGGGCCGTCCGCGCGCTCCGAGGCGTCTCGTTCGAGCTCCTGCCGGGCGAAGTCCACGCCCTGCTCGGCGAAAACGGCGCGGGAAAATCCACGCTCATCAAGGTCATCACCGGCGCCCACCAGCCCGACGGCGGCACGCTGGTGGTGGCGGGCGAGGAAGTGCACCACCTCACGCCGTCCAAGGCGCGGGAGCTGGGAATCGCCTGCATTTACCAACAGCCCGCGCTGTTCCCCGACCTCACCGTCGCGGAAAACATCGGGCTGCGCTTGAAAAAAGCCGGGCTCTTCAGCCGCGTTTCCTGGACCGGCCAGCGGACCCGCGCCACCGAGCTGCTCCACCGCATCGGCGCGGAGATTTCGCCCGATGCCGAGGTGCAAGCGCTGTCGATGCCCGAGCAGCAGCTGGTCGAAATCGCCTGCGCGCTTGGCTCCGGCGCGCGCATCGTCGTGATGGACGAGCCGACCGCCTCGCTGACCCAGAAGGAACAACACCTGCTTTTCAAAGTCGTCCGCGACCTGCGCGACAGTGGGGTGGGGGTGATTTACATTTCCCACCGGCTAGAGGAAATCTTCGCACTCGCCGACCGCGTCACCGTGTTGCGCGATGGAGAAAGCGTCGGCACGAACTCGGTCGACTCCCTGAATGAATCCCAGATGATCAAGCTGATGGTCGGCCGCGAGGTGTCGTCGATCTATCCACTATCCGAAAGTGAGCCGGGCAAAACGGTGCTTTCGCTGAAAAATCTCGGCTGCTCCGAAAGCGGCGTGAGCGGCGTGACGCTGGATGTCCGGGCCGGAGAAATCGTCGGCATGGCCGGCCTCGTCGGCGCGGGCCGCACCGAGCTGGCGCGGATCCTCTTCGGCATCACCCCGGCGGATTCCGGGGAGATTTCGCTGAACGGCGAGCAGGTTTCTATCACCAACCCGCGTGAAGCAATCGCCCGTGGCATCGCCTACGTGCCGGAAGACCGCCGCCGTCACGGGGTGATCCTTGAAATGCCGATTTCCCAAAACATGACGATGGCGATCCAGCCGATCTTGTTCCCCGGCGGCTGGCTGCGGCTCAAGGCGGAGACTTTGTTAGCCCGCGAGTTCATCCGCGACCTGGGCATCAAGACCAGCGGCCCGGAAGCCCCCGGCGGCAGCCTGAGCGGCGGCAACCAACAGAAAGTCAGCGTCGCCCGCTGGCTCGCGACCAAGCCGAAACTGCTCATCCTCGACGAGCCGACCCAAGGCGTGGACGTCGGCGCGAAGAGCGAGATCCACAAGATCATCCGCCAGCTCGCCAAGGAAGGCCTCGCCGTGCTGATGATTTCCAGCGACCTGCCGGAAGTGCTCGGCATGAGCGACCGCGTCGCCGTGATGCGCGGCGGCAAGCTGGTGGAAATCATCGCCAAGGAAAACGCGGACGCGCACACGGTCATGGCCGCCGCGCTTGGAACCAACGGTAGAGACGCCGCCTGAATGAGCAAGTATTCCCGGGAAATCACGGTGGCCGCGGCGCTTGCTTTGTTGATGCTGGCATTGGCGGTTTTCGCGCCGCACTTTTTTCAATGGCAGCCGTTCATCTCGCGGCTGACCTCGCAGATGCCGGCGCTGGTCGCTGCTATCGGCATCGCGTTGATCATCATTTGCCGGCAGATCGATATTTCCATCGGCGCGCAGTTCAGCATGTGCGCAATCGTCGCCGGAGTGACGGCGGCGTCCGGCTTGCCGCTTGGGGGTGCGATTCTAGCGGCGCTTGGAGCAGGTGCTCTGATGGGTGCCTTAAACGGAGTGCTCGTCGCCTACCTCGGACTGCCGAGCATCGTGGTGACGCTTGCGACGATGGTCACCTGGCAGGAAGCGCTGCGACTCTGGCAGCAAGGGCGCTTGTTCACGCTCCCCGCCGGCGTCCAATGGTTCGGTCTCAGCCAGCCTGCCGGACAAGCGGTGGTGATCTTCCTCACCTTCGTCCTGCTAGCCGCCGCCGCTTGGGCGATGAAAAATCTTTCCGGTGGACGCTTCATCTACGCCACCGGCACCGATGCCGAAGCCGCGCGGCTCGCGGGCATCGATCCCAAGCGCACCACCTTCGGTGTCTTCGTCCTGATGGGCCTGCTGTCCGGTCTCGCGGCGGTGCTGAACCTCGTGCAATCCCCGCAAGTGCAGCCGAATTGCGGCGACGGGCTGGAGCTGAAAACCATCGCCGCCGCCGTCGTCGGCGGAGTCGCGATCCGCGGCGGTCGCGGGACCTTGGTCGGAGTGCTGCTAGGCATGATGCTGCTCGCGAACGTGAATCCAGCGCTCACCCATTTCCACCAGCCGCCTTATTGGGAAAAGGCGATCCAGGGCCTGGTCATCCTGCTCGCCGTGATGGCGGACGGCCTGCGCAACCGAAAGAAAACGAGACCATGACGTCATCTATCAAATCCTCGCTCGCCCGTCACGAAACGGTGTTGCTGTTGGTGATCGTGCTCGAAGTGGTGCTCTTCAACGCGCTCGGCCAGCGCTTCCTCACCGGTGGAAACATCTCCAACATCTTCCGCCACTCGGTGGAAATCGGCCTGCTCGCGCTCGCCATGACGCCGGTCATTCTCACCGGCGGCATCGATCTATCCGTCGGCTCGATGATGGGCCTGTGCGCGGTGCTCTTCGGCATGATGGTGAACACGCTCGGTCTCGATCCATGGGTTGCGGGAATAGCCGCTATCACCATCGGAGCCCTC
>JBEDKU010000692.1:0-10096 GCA_041172045.1 Verrucomicrobiota bacterium
TCCCAGGCGTCGTCATTGAGGTCGCGCAGCCACTTGGTGTAGAACGAGGCGATGTCCGCGTTGAAGGTGGCGGCCCTGACATAAATCTGGGCGTCGCCGGTCCAGCCCATGCGCTCGTCGCGCTGCGGGCAGTCGGTGGGCATTTCGAAAAAATTCGCGCGCTGGGTCCAGACCATGTTTTGATAGAGCTTGTTCAGCATCGGGTCGGAGGAGTCGAAGGATCCGTGCCTCGGGGTGTCCGAGTGGATGACGATGCCGGTGACTGCGTCGAGGCCGGGCGTGCCGGGGAAACCGGTGAGTTCGATGTATTGGAACCCGTGATAGGTGAACTCGGGCGTCCACGTTTCTCCGGCGGCGTCGCCCTTGAGGATGTAGGTGTCCACGGCGCGGGCGCAGCGGAGGTTCTCGGTGCTGAGGCGGCCGTCGTTGTGGAGCATTTCCGCGTAACGGATGGTGACTTTTTCACCGGCCTTGCCTTTGACTTTCAAGCGGATGACGCCGGAGATGTTCTGGCCGAGGTCGAAGATGAAAACACCGGGTTTCTGCTCGCGCACGGTCTTCGCCGCCATTTCCTCGATGGGTCTGACCGGCACTCCGGGATGCGGCTCGACCTTGGAATTGGTTCCGGTTTTGCTAACGGCGGACTCCCATTTCGAATCGTCGTATCCCGCCGTGGTCCAGCCGGTGAGTTCCTTGCGGGCGTCGTAGGACTCGCCCATCAGGATGTCGCTCTCGGTGATGGGGCCGAGCGAGGTCTTCCAGCTGGGATCGGTGATGATCGTCTGGCGGCTGCCATCCGACAGCTCCAACTCAAGCTGGACGCGGACGGCCGGCGAGACGCCGTAGTTATAGCGGCCGTTGATTCCGGGGACGAGGCCTTCCTGATCGGTCAAAAGCCCGTAGGCGACATAACCGGAATACCAGCCGTCGGCGAGCGTCGCGCCAATGGCGTTTTTCCCTTCACGCACCAAGCGGGTGACATCGTAAGTCTGCGAGTGGATGCGCCGCTGATAGGCGGACCAACCGGGCGCCAGCCGCTCGTCGGAGACGCGGGTGCCATTCACCTCCAGCGTGTAAACCCCCAGCGCCGTGGCGTGGATGGTGGCACGGACGATGGCGGGGGCTTCGAACTCCTTGCGGAAATACTTCGCCGGAGTGACCGTGATTTGTCCCCGCTGCGGATCCCCCACGAAATTCTGGATGTTCTCCTGGGTGACAAACGAGTGGTCGTGCTTCGAGCTGATCCACAACGCGCTCCAGTCCTCCGCCGCTAACAAGCCGACGCCGAACAAAGCGGGATCGCTCCAAGGAGAAACCTCGCCGCCGGCGCCCCACACGCGGACGCGCCACTGCGCGCGGTCGCGGGAAACAAGCGGGGTGCCCGCGTATTCGATCTGGTCGGTGGCGGCGGACTCAACTTTCCCGGACGACCAGAGCGCTTTCCCATCAAACCCCACCCCTGCCCCGGCGACCTGGATCTCATACGCCGACTGGCGCAGCCCGCGGGCCGCGGGATCGATTTCGGCCAGTTTCCAGGAGAACCGCGGCTTGCCGGTCCCGATGGCCAGCGGGCTGGCATGATACTCGCAGCGAAGCTCATGGGCGCGGGGGACGGCGGAAAACATGGGAACGGTGAGGCTGAGCAACAGGAGCAGTGACTTCATGGGTGGGTGAATGACAGAGAAAAAATGAGAAGAAACTCCGGCGAAGTTTCCCGCATGGCTGGATTAAAGAATTCTCTGCCGCAAACAAAGTCCGAACAATAACCCCTAGGGATGATTTTTCGACAAGAATCCCCTCACCTCATCGGTTCACGCGCGCGCCGGATTTCAACGGCGTGCAGAATTGATGTCATGAGCTAGCGTTTCTCATATAGCAGGCCGGCGAATCAACTTCATGCGGCTCATGAGGATGCAGGTCAGGCACCGCCGGCGGGTCTGACGCGTCTAGCCTTCGCGGTGCTGGCCCATGACTTGATTGCCAGATCACCGCGGAACGGTGACGGTCAAAACGCCGCGGCGACATCGATGACGTGCAACTGCCGTCCGCTGCCGCCGTGCGGTGAGTCAATGCACACCAGGTTGCCGTCGGGACTGAAGCGCGGATGCGTGTCGCACCGCCACTCGCCCGAGTACTCCTTGGGCGACGGGAAACGCCCGAGGTCGATGCGCCGGTTGGTCGGGATGTGGAACAGGTAGGGCGTCTGCAAGCGGGCCGCCGTCTGCGGATAGGTGTCGCACAGGATCCACTCGCGACCATTGCCTTGCGGCAGATAGGTCTGGTGCCCGTTCTCCAGCATCCTGCCCTCGCCGACCCGCTCGGAGTTGCCCGTCTTGTCCTCGAGGACATAAAATCCAAACGGCTTTCCGGCCGGGCGGGTGTAGGCCGTGATGTGCGACGGGTCGCGCCAGATGAAATGCGACGTCTCCCCGGACGCGTCGATGCAATACAGGTCCGACCCGTCCGCGTTCGCGGTGAACATCCGCGTCACGAACCCGCGGGCCGCCATCTCCTGGCGGTCCCCGCGCGCCGCCCGCCACCGGTTCAGAAACGTAAAACGCCTACCATCGGTGTTCACCAGCAGGTGGTTGAACCAGTGGAAATTGTCCACCACCGACTTCCCCTCGTGCGGGATCGCCGCGATGTCGGCCAAGGAAAACAACTGCGCCGCGCGTCCTGTCGCAAGGTCCAGCCGATACAGCCCGACGTCCTTCGGCACCTTCACGTTCTCATGAGGATCCGCCACGCCCGCATAGCCGTAGCCGGGTCGCAGGTTCTGGATGCGCGAGAACTCGGTGCCAATCGCCCAGGTGCCGTCGGGGCTCAGCGCATACACCGCCTTGGACAACGTGCGCTTCTTCCCGGTCTTCACGTTCAGCACCTGCGCGACAAACTGCCCGTCCTGGCGGTCGTTCCAAACGATCTCCTCGGTGGATCCCGGCACCCACTGAAGCATGCATCCCTGCTGCCAGCCCCAGGCGCAACTGGACCCCAGGTCAATCCACTTATCCCCGTCATTCAGGTCCACCATACCGATGCGAATTTCGTCGCCGGCCGTGGGCGAGCGGTGCTCAAACCCCACCTCCATCCCCAGCACATACCGCTGCGTGGGGTCAAACTGCAGCTTGTCGTAATACCCAAACCAATGCTGTTTCGGTCCGCGCGTGATGGTCCGCACGGGGAACGCGGCGGTCTCCCCCGCCCGGACCGCCCCCGGCCATAGCGCGCCCGCTCCCAAGCCAATGAGTTTGACAGCATCCCGGCGGGTCATGGTGCGAGAGTTCATGGGGAGGAAAATACGTTGAGGTTCCATTCAGCCCTTCACTTCAGGACAGGCTTTTCATTTTGTCAAATCAAGCCCTTGCGGATCGCCGTGCCGACGGCGGCTACGATGTTAGACACCTGCAGCTTCTCATGGATATTGGCAGTGTCGAGTGCCACGGCGCGGTAGCTGACACCCAACTCGGTGGCAACATCCGTTTTTGCACAGCCCGTCGCCATCAGCTCCAGCACTTGACGCTCCCGTTTACCCAACGGGTTGTCCTCGCCGGTGCCTTTGCCTTGAAGACAAGGCGAGAAAGCCGGGGATCGATCACCGTGCCACCTTCCTGGACGTCGAAGATGGCCTGCCGCAGCGCGGCCAAGGGAGTGTCTTTCAGGACGTAGCCCACGACACCCCGAAGCCCTGGTTGTCCGGGATGTAGGCATGGGTGAAGCGCATGCCCCGCGCGGCGAGGCGCTCGATGTTGGGAGTCCGATCGAAGCCGGAGCCATCGAGCGAGGTGTCGTTCCAGCCAGATCGTCGGCGAGGACCATGACGACGTTAGGCCCGTTGACACCGGGTGGTGCCGCGTGGCCAACCACGCCCCGGTCGGCGCGGCGGGTCAGAGGAAATACGGATCCCCTCCCGAAGAAGTGGCGGAGAGGATGCCGCCGCTGGCGGCGGGGATTTTCATCGGGTTTCCTTCCAGGTGATTTCGTGGATCCCTGAACCTAGGGTTTTGAGGGATGAAATGAAACCTCCTTGATACCTGATATTTCCCGCCGCTGCCGGAAGGATCACATCCGCGGTGCAGTTGGGCGGCACCACGAGCCACATCGCGACATCACCCCCCTTGCGTTCCCAACGGTTGGAAAGCATGCCGTCGGGTGACTCGAAACTACCCGCGGCCCAGGTGAGGCCCGGGATGATGGTCGGCTCGACACGGATGGACCTGAAACCGGGGGACCCGTTCTTCAGGCCGACGAGCTAGCCCATCATCCACTCGCCGCACCCGCCGAAAGTGTAGTGGTTGAAGGAGTTCATTTCAGGAGATGGAAAGCGGGCTACCCCGAGTAGGCGCCGGGGTGGCTTTGATCGGTGACCAGCCAGCCGGAGTCCCAAACGGGCGGAGAGCCGGCATCCTCCTGCCACGCCACTTCGATCTGATAGACCGTTTGACGGAGGCCGTTCGCTCCGCCTTCCAGACGCCTGGACGAGTAAAATCCTCATGATGGCAGATTGATTCATGTTGGCCAGGAGTGAAGACTGGCAAGACGTCAGGGAGTTTTGGTAGAAAGCTCCTTGATCCGCAGCTTGCGCCAGCGAACTTCCTCGCCCGGGGCTTTCTTGGAGGCTCCAATACCATGCACTTGCAGCCCGATGATTCCCTTCAGCGTCATCGAGTCTTCCAAATCGGCGGCCTTGACGCCATTGATCCAAGTTTGAATGTGCCCGCCCTGACACTGGATGCGGGCTTGATTCCACTCGCCGTTTTTGAACGCCTTGCGGGCGGCTTCGTTGTTCTTGAGGTCGAACAACCAGGCGCGACGGCCTTCATCATAAACACCGCCGGTATAGGATCGCTTTGAGGGATCAATCTCGTATTGATAGCCATGGACCCGGTCCGCGGGGAGTTTCTTCGGCCCACCCTTGGCATCGACCGTCCTCGCTTCGGGAAACCACTGGCTGCGGAACTGGACGCCTGAATTCATGTCCTTGGCGACCTTGAATTCGAATTCCAGGATAAAGTCGCCGAACTGCTGCCTGGTGCAGAGGAAGGTGTTCGGGCTTCCGGCCACGGTCTTGCCGACGATGGCTCCTTCCTCGACGCGAAATTCGGCGGTGCCGCTATGGCGCTCCCACCCGTCAAGGGTCTTGCCATTGAATAGATTCGTCCATTCCGCATCTGCCGCGAAGGCAGGCAGGGCGAGCAGGAAACCCAGGATTCCGAGGGTGAAAGTCTGACGAAGGGCGGCTAGTGCGTTTATTTTCATGTGTCGTTCGGTTGGTGTTTGATTGGGAGAAATCGAACAAAAAAGGGTGCTGCGGGCCTCCACCCGCAACACCCGACTTTACCGGAACGAAACCCAAAACGTCCGGGAATTTTTATTCAGCCGCGGCGGCGGCGGAGCAGCGCGAGCATGCCGAGTCCCCCCACCAGCATCGCGGCGTTCGGCTCGGGAACGACGGCGGTGATGGTCACGAAGGTATCTCCGGTTCCACCGTTCAGTCCGGCGCTGCCGTCGTTGTAATCGATCTGCCAGCTTCCTCCAGCGTCGGTGAAAGTGGCTCCGTCGGCCAAGGCCACCAAGCTTGGGTATTTGAAGGTTCCGATGAGCCCCCCCGCCGAGGTATAGCCAAACAAGGTAAACTTTTCACCCAGCGCGTAGGTGCCGAGCTGGACCAGATCGAGGACCGCGCCGCTCGTGAGGGTGAGAGCTCCCGTGACGGTGCCGAGGTCCGCGTTGTTTGTCCCACTCTCGAGACCGAAACTGTAGGTCGAGGCCGATCCCATCGTCAGATTGTTGAATGATGCTCCGCCGATGGCATTCGCCGTCAAGGGGTCACCGAGTGACAATTGGGTGGAGACGTTCAGGGTCCCGTTGTTGACCGTGCCGATCGCACTTACCGAACCCACCGTCTGGCTGGTGCCGCCCAGATCGAGGATCGCGCTGGCGGTTTCAATGGTGAGCGAGCCCGAGGTAGTGCCTAACGTACCACTTCCGCTGATCGTCAGCTTACTGTTGGCACCGCTCAAAATCGTGCCGCCGGAGTAGCTGTTTGCGGCGGAGAGAATCGTCGTTCCCTGGCCGGTCTTTTTGAGATAGGCATTCCCTGCAAGACTGGCGCTGATATTATTGATGCTGGCGAGTGCGATGTTTGGGGCGATCGCGGTGCCAACCGTGAGGGTGCCGGCCCCGCTGACGGTGGCTCCTAGCGATAGGTTGAGAGTTCCAATGATGTCGTTTTGGGCAACGCTCAGAATGGAGGTAGCACCATTGACAGCGACCGTGCCGGTATCCGCGATAGTACCGCCCGAGCGGTCCAGCGTGAGTGTGCCGTTCGTGATCGTGGTGTTCCCCGTGTAGGTATTGTCACCCTGAAAGATGATGTTTCCCGTGCCGGATTTGGTGACGCCCCCGGCGCCGCTGGTGCTGGTGATCGCCAGGGATCGGGTGCCGGCACCTGTGAATTCAATCGTGCCCCCCTCGAGGGAGATCGCGGAGTTGTTGACCACACTGGCAAGTTTGAGGATCCCGGCTTTCACCGTGGTGCTGCCCGTGTAGGTGACACTTCCGCTGAACGTCTGCGTGCCGAGGCCATCTTTGACAATTGACAGGGCGGAATTCGTTGCTCCGCCAGCTGCATCGCGGACCAATCCCCCGAAAGTGTAACTTGAGCCAGCGGTGTTAATTGTAAGAATCGCCGGTGAGTTGCTGATGCCATCACTCGCCGATTCGACGATCCGGCTGCCGGTGAAGCTCCCGGCCGCATCGGCGATGCCGGCGATGGTTTCGCTGTAATTCGTGTCCGCAGCGTTTGTCAGGTTGAAGCGTCCGCTGTTGTTGCCGCTGGCGAAGGTGATGACGGAGGTGTCGGAGATTTGATTGGATGCTCCGATCACGAGTCTGGAGCTACCGCCGATGGTGATGGGGCCCTGGAGGGCGTTGCCGGAGGTGTTGGCGAGGACGATATTGCCACCCGTGATGTAAGTGCCGCCGGTGAAGGTGTTAGTGCCGGTGAGTGTGAGGGCGCTGCCGCCGGTTTTGGTGAGGATCGAAGGATCGCCGGGACTGTTGTCGGCGATGATACTCGAAATCTTCACTGCGGCGTTCGCCGCGTTGATCACCAGTTCCTTGTCGTTTCCGATGGTGAGAGTGTTGGTTCCGACGGTGAGTTCGCCCGTTCCTGCGTTCAGAAGCCCGTTCAGTTTGAAAGAGGTCGCACCGGGAGCCACGGTATCGGCGGCTCCGGTGTAGCGGATCGTGTTGGCGGAGAAGGCGGAAGCGACAGAACCAGCGGCCACCGCAAGTTCATAGTTCACGAGGCCGGTGGTGTCCGTCAGGTTCCCACCCGTGGCGGCCGCGGTTCCGGTGATTGCCGTCAGGATGTTCGAGCCGTTTTTCGTGGCGTATTTGGCGTTCACGCCGGTGCCAAAAGTCGCCCAAGTGCCGACGATGCCCGCGCTGGTGTTGGTGAATGCATTGGCGGCGGTGATCGTCCCTGCTCCGCTGAAGGCCACGGCCGCTCCGGCACTGCGGGTGACTCCATTGGCAATCGTCAGAGTGTTGGTGGTGGAATTATTGATCCATGACTGACTGTTGATCATGTTAATCGTCACGTTCTGTCCCGCAGTAGCGCTGCCGATCGTGACGGCACCGGAGGCCGCCGCAACGGAAATTCCAGAGGTCCCGAGAGTGAGGGTGCGGTTGGTGCCTCCACCTTGAAGGGTCTTGGTACCTGCGGTCCCACCAAATTGAATCCCCAGCACGGAACGGTTCGCATCCAGCGAAATGGTTTGATTCGAGGTCAGAGTGCTGATGTTGAAAAACGCGATGTCCGCAACGGTTGGACTTCCAGTGGCTGTAGGATCGGGGGTCGCCGCGCCGGCAGCAGTCGACCAGCCGGCAAGAGTCCCCCAAGTGCTCGTTCCATCCCAGTAGAGGGTCACAGCATGGAGTTGGGTGGAAGCGAGAGCGGAGACGCCAAAGGCGAGGAGGGATTTGGGCTTCATGGATGGGATTTTAATGGGAATGGGTTTCAGGGGGACGCCAAAATCGTTAGACCGATGATCGGCGGAAGCATTGGTAGAGTGAGAGATATTTGAAATCGGAACAATCACCCTTGCGGATGATATTTGAAGGGGCGGATCCGCTTGGGATTTCCAGGCCCCATACTGATAGATTAGACATAACCCGAGAACCCGTCATCGGGTCCCGTGCGGAATTGCGCTCCTTGGGAGGCAAAAGAATTCGGTGGGTTATTTGACAACCTGAAGTCGGCCGAAGAGCTTGCCGCCCGCGGCGGCGGATTTCGGGATGCTGACTTTGACGCTGTCCGTGCTACCGGCATCAGTCACGGTGACGGTGGCGATGCCGACGGTGGTGACGCCCGCTCCCGCCGGGATCAAAACAGGAGTCCAACCTGATAGCGTGGCGCCGTATTCGAAGGACTGGACGGTGTCGGCCAGGGAGAGATCAAGACGGGAGTAAGTAAACTCGAAGTCGGTGGCGGTGACGACGAGGTCCGGCAGGATGGAAGGATCCGAAACCGAAGGATTTCCGTTGAGGGCGTATTCCAGCAGGTTTTGCATGCCGTCGTTGTCAGGGTCCGCGGTGGTTCCCTGGTTGGCGGGGGCGACCCCAAAAGCCGGAGTCGTGATCCACGAGCCGAAGCCGCCTGCTGCCGGGCCGGAGGTCACGATGAGGGTTCCTGTTCCCGTGAAATTCGTGCTGGCGATGGTCCCGCCCGCGCCGTCGGCGCTGTATGTTCCGACGGCCTGCTGGACCGCGCCGAAGAACAGGGTGCCGACGGTTTCCGCTCCGGTGAGATCGACGACGCCGCCGTCGACGACGAGTTTGTTGGCGTTGGAGATCGACTCCCCATTGATGGCGAGCACGCCTCCGGAAACAATAGTGTCACCGGTGTAGGTGTTGATGCCTGATAGAGTGGCGGTGCCTGCGGTGGTCTTGGTGAGTGCGACCCCGGGGCCGGCCAGCACGGCGCTGACCGTGCCGGAGGCGATGGCGTAGGAGCTTCCGGTGAGGGTTCCGTTTTGAATCGCGCCCTCGGTAAGAGTGACCGCGCCCACGGTCTGGCTGGTGGCACCCAGATCCAGAACGGTGCCTAGGCTATCAATCAGGAGGGTTCCCGAAGTGCTACCGAGAGTGCCACTGCCGCTGAGGGTCAGCTTGCTGTTGGCGCCGTTGAGCCAGGTGCCGCCGGTGTAGCTGTTCACAGCGGACAGGACCGTCGTGCCTTGGCCGGTCTTCTTGAGGGAGGCGGTCCCCGCCAGGCTGGCGCTGATCGTGCTGGTTTTATTGAGTGCGATGTTCGGAGTGATCGTGGTGGTCACCGTCAGGGTGCCAACTCCGGAAACAGTCGCGGAATTCGCCAGATCGAGGTTGCCGATCGTGTCGGCTTGGGCGACATCCAGAATCGCAGTGTCGGCAGTCACTCTGACGGTTGCCGTATCAGCGATGGTTCCGCCCGCACGATTGAGTTGGAGGGTGCCGTTTGATATCGTGGTGAGGCCGGTGTAAGTATTGTCTCCTGTGAAAACGAGCGTTCCGGTGCCAGTCTTACTGACGCCGCCGGTGGAAGCGGTGCTGGTGATCGCCAGGGAACGGCTGCCTCCGCCTGCGAATTCGATGGTGCCACCCTCGAGTGAGACGGCGGAGTTGTTGATGACGCTGTTAACCCCGGAAAGTCTAAGAGTTCCGGCTTTCACCGTGGTGCTGCCAGAGTAACTGACGTTCGCTGCCGCACCGCTGAACGTCTGGGAACCTGGACCGTCCTTAATGATGGTAAGGTTGGAACTACCCGCCGGCGAAATCGTTCCCGCGGCATTGCGGACGAAACCTCCGAAAGTGTGGTTTTGGCCGGTGGCGGTGTTGATGGTGAGGGTCGCCGGCGAGTTGCTGGAGCTGTCGTTTGCCGACTCGACGATCCTACTGCCGGTAAAGGTGCCGGCAGCATCGTTGATGCCGCCGATGGTCTCGCTGTAGCCCACGCCCGCCGCGTTTGAGAGCTGGACGCGACCGCTGTTGGCACCGCTGGCAAAGGTGATGACGGAGGTGTCGGAGATCTGATCGGCCTTGCCAATGACGACCC
>JBEDKU010000693.1:0-3486 GCA_041172045.1 Verrucomicrobiota bacterium
TTTCAACAATATTCTCGGGACGATCCTGATGCAGGCCGATGTCATGGAAATGGGGTTGGGCTTGTCCGGAGCCGCTCGCGAAGGCTTGCAGCAAATCCGCACGGACGCGCTACGCGGCGCCGATCTGGCCCGGCATTTGCTCGTCTTCGGCCGCAAGCAGACCCCTGAATTTCGCGACCTGGATTTAAACGTGGTCGTGACCAATCTGGTGAAAATGGTCGGGCGTCTCGTCGGAGATGGAGTCAAATTGAGGACTTGCCTGGCTCCCTCGCCCCTGATCACCCGGGCTGATAGCGGCATGCTCGACCAAGTGGTGATGAATCTGGTTGGAAACGCCTTGGATGCGATGCCGGGCGGGGGGGATATCCTTCTGCAAACGACGGAAGTGGTATTGACCCCGGAGCAAGCGCGGCTGATTCCGGATAGCCAGCCCGGACGCTATGTGGCGCTCAAGTTCGGAGATACGGGCTGCGGCATCCCTCCCGAGATCCTCGGTAGGATTTACGAGCCTTTTTTCACGACAAAAGATATCGGAAAGGGAACCGGACTGGGCTTGGCAATAGTCTATAGCATCGTGAATCAGCACAAGGGACTGCTGCGCGTGGAAAGTAAGGTTGATCGCGGAACGACGTTTGAGATTTTTTTACCCGCTTCATCAACGGGAAATACGATCCCGCTCGCCCCAGCGTCCCTATTCGAGCCTGTGGGAGGCAATGAAACGATTCTCCTCGTCGAGGATCAGGCCGCCTTGCGGATCCTGACAGGAAAGATTCTCGAGAAATTCGGCTATACCGTGCTTTACGCCGCTGACGGATTGGATGCGTTGGAGGTGGCGACCCACCACATGGGGCGCATTGATCTTCTCATGACCGACTTACAACTTCCCGGCGGCATCGCCGGACATAATCTGGCGGATCGGCTGTCATCGAAAATCAACGATCTTCGGATTATTTTTATCAGCGGCGGTTTCGTTGAATTCAACAACGAACGTCTTCACCTCTCAGCCAAACGAAAATTCATCAAAAAACCGGCAAGTCCCCGAGTCCTGCTGGATATGATCCGTGTTTGTCTGGACGCTTGACTTCAGAATCGATGTAAAGCCCGTTTCACTGTTCCTGAGCAAACATTCGGCATCCGGCAGTGGCACGTATCTCTTGATGGCCCGGCAAGAAGAGCTGCGTATCCATGCAACCCGGCTACCCGAAACACGCCCGGCCGTCCCATCGCGCACGACCGGGCGCGGGGGGGTGGGACAACCGATCAAAGCCGCACCGTGCAATCGCCCGTTGCACGGTCACCCGTCGTCGCCTCCCGGAATTGCCGTCTGAGGTGTCGCACGACTACAGGTTTGACCATAATCAGAAAAGATTCCCCGCAACGGACCCGGCAATAGAACGCGTTAAAGCCCGCATTTTGGTGCACTTTGGCGGCTTTTCGACGTTCAGCCCCTAGAAAGGCGAAAGCCGCTGAACTCCATGGAATTCAACGGCTTTCATTGGTTGCGGGAAGAGGATTTGAACCTCTGACCTTCAGGTTATGAGCCTGACGAGCTACCTGGCTGCTCCATCCCGCGATTTAACCATGCGCCTTGCGGCGCGGGGCGGAATAATTAGGGGCGATGAAACGGATTCGCAAGGGAAATTTTGCGTTTGTTTGAAGTTCGTGCTTTTCTGGCGGCGCGATGATTTCCAGCCCTCCGATGCCCCCCCTTTTCGACGGTGAATGGAAACAACGCGCATCTGCGCACCGAGCGCGAGCCGAGCGGCATACATTGGCGGCGAGAAAGCGGCGCGATCATGGTGAGCCGCATCCGGTGGAGGATTTCCTGTTCCAGTATTATCCGTATCCGTTTGCGCTGCTGGAATTCTGGCAGCCGGGATGCGGGGTGATGTTGGAGTGGAATGAATCGGCGGCTTCACCGTTTTCGGATCGGTATTATTCGGTGGTGGACGGATTTCTGTTCGCGGATGCGGGACGCTTGACGATGAAGGAGCGGGAGCGGTTGACGTGGAACCACGAGCTCCTGGCAGCAACGCGGGACCGGACTCCGAACTTCGCGTGCCACGGGCTGCACGAGTGGGCGATGGTCTATCGGGGCAAGGAGGTGCGGCACGAGAAAACGACGTCGCTGCGCCTGCCGCAGGCGGAGATCGACTCGCTGGTGGAGTCGCGGGCGATCTGTTGCTCGCACCATGACGCGTTCCGGTTTTTCGCGGCGGAGGCGCGGCCGATGAACCGCTTGCAGCCGAATTTAGAGAGTAGAATTTCGTTAGAGCAGCCGGGCTGCGTGCATGCGAACATGGATCTCTACAAGTGGGCGGCGAAGTCGATGCCGTGGATCGGCACGGAGCTGCTGTTGGATTGCTTCGAGCTGGCGCTGGAGCTGCGGGACCTCGACATGAGGGCGAGTCCGTATGATCTATCCAACTGGGGGCGGGAGCCGGTTTGTATCGAGACAGCGGAGGGCCGGCGGATTTATGAGACGGAACAGCGGCGACTTGCTGAGAGGGCCGTGCCGTTGCGGGAGCGGCTGATCGCAGGGCTGCGGAAGATTGAAGGGTGACGTGGCGACCGGTGATCGCCGCTACACTCCCTGCCAGTGGAGTTTCTCCCGCAGCGCGTCGTAGAAGGTGCGTCCTTCGAGCCGGAGGAGGTGAAAGGAGCGGGCGGCCTTTTTCACCTCGATGCGGTCGCCGGGCTCGATGTGAATGCTGTCGCGGCCATCGACGGTGAAGATCATGGGGCCGCTGTCACGGTCTTCCGAGGAGAGCTCGACGGAGGAATCATTGGAGAGAACGAGCGAGCGCTGACTAAGACTGTGGGGACAAATGGGCGTGATGACGAAAACGGCGGCGTCCGGTCCGATCAGCGGTCCTCCAGCGGACAGCGAGTAGGCGGTGGATCCGGTGGGGGTGGCGACGATGAGGCCGTCGGCGCGGTAGTCGTTGAGCAGCTCGCCATTGACCCGGGCGCGCAGGGAGACGAGGCGGCCGGTGTCGCCACGGGCGAGGGTGACTTCGTTGAGGGCGATGAAGGATTCCGAGGGCTTGCCTTCGCGATGCACGGTCGCCTCCAGCAAGGTGCGGACGCTGGTGGAATATCTTCCTTCGGCGATGGCGGAAGCAAAAACATCGAGTTCGTCATCCTTGCAACTGGTGAGAAATCCGAGGGTGCCGATGTTGATTCCTGCGACGGGTTTTTCAAATTTCCCAAGCCGGGAAAGCGCGTGCAGCATGGTGCCGTCGCCACCCAGCACGGCGGCGATATCGACCACGTTGGAGAAGTCGACGGCAGAAATCCCTCCGGATTCGCCCGCGAGATCGGCGGTTTCCTGATCGAGCACGGCGGTGCAGCCGTGTGATTTCAAAGCGGTCCGCAGGGCATGGAGAGTGGGAAGCGAGCCAGGCTTGTGGGGGTTTACGAGGATTCCGACGTTCACGATGGAATAGCTAACTCGTCATTCCCCCAACTGGCAAGCAGCAGAAC
>JBEDKU010000694.1:0-8371 GCA_041172045.1 Verrucomicrobiota bacterium
CTCCGAACGGGTGAAGAAAAAAAACCGGTGGCGAGGAGTTTTATGGGGAACCCCATGCTCCTGAAATTTTCAATCCGATGCCGGGCGCTTGCGTTCCTGCTGCTCGCCGTTCTCCCCATAAGCGCGCAGCGCGAAATGGAATCCCTCGACCGCGGTCTCGTCGCGATCCGTCAAGACGGCGGCAAGGTGTATCTTGGCTGGCGGCTACTCGGCAGCGAGCCGGAAAAAACCGCCTTCAATCTCTATCGGGTGATGGATGCCGGGAGCCAGCGGGTCAACCCGCAACCGCTCACCGGCGCGACGAATTTCATCGATCCGGACGCCGGCAAAGCGAGCGGCTATTTCATCCGCGCATTGGTGGATGACAAGGAAGCCAAACCCAGCGCCACCGCCAAGGTGTTGGAGAAGCCTTATTTGGAAATCCCGCTCCAACCGCTCGATGAATACCGCCCGGGTGATTCCTCGACCGGAGATCTCGACGGCGACGGCCAATATGAGATCATCGTCCACCGCACTTCCAAGGGCCGGGACAACTCGTTCAACGGCATCACCGGCACCCCGGTGCTCGAGGCCTACAAGCTGGACGGCAGCTTCCTCTGGCGCATCGATTTGGGCATCAACATCCGCGAGGGAGAGCACTACACGCAGTTCATGGTTTATGACCTCGATGGCGACGGACGCGCGGAAATCGCCTGCAAGACCGCCGACGGCAGCAAGGACGGCAGCGGTAAAATCATCGGCGATGCCACCAAGGACTGGCGCAACAAGGAGGAGGGCTCACAGAAATACGGCAGGATTCTATCCGGTCCTGAGTTCCTCACCATTTTCGACGGCAAAACCGGGACCGCGCTGAAAACCGTCGATTACATCCCGGGCCGCGATCCGATCGACGGCTGGGGCGGTAACGGTGGCAACGGCGGCACGGATTCCTATGGGAACCGCTGCGACCGCTTCCTCGCCTGCGTCGCCTATTTGGATGGCAAGCGTCCGAGCCTGGTGATGTGCCGCGGCGTTTACGGGCGCATCGTGCTCGCCGCCTGGGACTGGCGCGGCGGCGAACTCACCTCCCGCTGGATTTTTGATTCCGGCGGCGGCCACCCGCCTTTCACCGATGTCTCGCCATTTTCCGGCATGGGTGGGCACGCCCTGTCCGTCGCGGATGTGGATGAGGACGGCAAGGACGAGATTGTCTATCAGGCGATGACCGTGGATGACAACGGCAAGGGGCTCTATTCCACCGGTCGCCGCCATGGCGACGCGCTCCAGATCAGTGATTTCGATCCCGCCCGTCCCGGCCTCGAGCTCTATCTAGTCACCGAGAACGAGGACGACACCGTGCGGTTCCAGACTCCGGGCGCGGGCATGCACGACGCCCGCACCGGCAAACTGCTCTGGTCCCACAGTCCCGGTGTGGACATCAGCGACGGAATCGTCGCTGACATCGACCCGCGTCATCCCGGCGCCGAAGTCTGGGGCGGCCGCGGCGGATTGCGCACGGTGCGGGGCGAGCAAATCGGCACGGCGCCCGCTCTATCCGACTGGGTCATCTGGTGGGACGGCGACCTGTTGCGCGAGATCTACGGCGGGTTCTCCATCTTCAAGTGGGATCATGAAAAGCAGACCAGCGCGAAAATTTTCGCTGCCGAGCAACCCTATCCGGGGACCCGGACCCGCTACTCCGGCATGCGGCCGCTGCTTGCGGCGGACTTGTTGGGAGATTGGCGCGAGGAGCTGCTCGTGCCGGGTCCCGAGGGTAAATCCATCCGCCTTTACACCACCACCATTCCCACGGAGCACCGCATCACCACCCTGATGCACGATCCCCAATACCGGCTCTCGATCGCCTGGCAGAACGTGGTCTATAACAAGCCGCCGCATACCAGCTATTTTCTTGGCGAGGGGATGAAGCCGCCGGTCCGCGCGACGATCCGGATGACGCGCTAACCAACCAAGTCGCTCGATTTTCACGCCAGCTCGCAGGCGAGGCGGATGGCGGCGAGCATGGAGGACGGGTTGGCAAGGTTTTTCCCGGCGATGGAAAAGGCGGTGCCGTGGTCCGGGCTGGTGCGGGGCTTGGGCAGGCCGAGGGTGACGTTCACGGCGGTGTCGAAGTCGAGCAGCTTGAGCGGGATGAGGCCCTGGTCGTGATACATGGCGAGCACGGCGTCGAACTGACCTTGCGCGGCGTCGCGGAAAACGGCGTCCGGCACGGCGGGGCCGGTGAAAATCGCGTCGGCGAGGTCGTTCAGACGCTGGATGGCGGGACGGATGATGCGGATTTCCTCGTCGCCGAAAGCGCCACTTTCCCCGGCGTGGGGATTGAGTCCGGCGACGGCGATACGCGGCTGGAGGACGCCACGGCGCTTGAGAAATCCGGCGGTGAGCTGGCCGATGCGGATGATGCGCTCGACGGTGAGGAGCTGTGGAACCCGGGCGAGCGGCTCGTGAATGGTGGCAAGGCCGACGCTGAGGGTGGCTCCGGTGAGCAGCATGCCGTAGTCGGCCACCCCGAAGGCGTCGGCGAAAAACTCGGTCTGGCCGGGGAAGGGAAAGCCGAGGGATTGCAGGCCTTCCTTGGAAACGGGGCCGGTGACAACGGCGTCGGCGGTGCCGTCCTTCAGGCGGCGGACGGCTTCGTTCAGAGCGTTGAGGGCGGCGGCGGCGGAGCGGGCGTCGGGCTTGCCGGGAGTGCCGGCGGAGCGGTCGCCGAGGATTTCGATGTCGAATCCGGCGGGGATGAGGGGCGAGGCGAGGGCGAGATCGACGACCTCGGGGCCGACGCCGGCGGGGTCGCCAAGAGTGATGAGGATACGTGGCATTTCCCGAGTATCGGGCGGCGGGGCACGGGTGCCAAGCGGGGAAACGGGTGAATTGCCGGATCCGGACTTGCGGGGGGTGACCCGGGGTCTTTAGTCTTTCCCCCATGGTGAATTTTTCAGTGAGGATGATCTTGGCGGCGGCCGCGTGCTGTCTGCTGACCCAGTGCGCCACCTCGTCGCTGGGATCCGGAAATCTCGGCGGGCCGTCGGTGGAGGAGAGGAACGCGCGGATCGCGACGGAACCGACAGGAGACTTTTACTACGGCCGGCGCTATTTCGTGGAAAAGACGCGGTTTTGGGGCTACGTGCGCCAGCCGCGGCAGTCGTGGAGCCGGGCGAAACTGGTGATCTTGCGCGAGGATAAGAAGAAGAGTCCGGACCGCTTGCCGGAAAACGGCGCTCCGGGCCAGCGCTACGCGTTTGACAACAACTACGAATACAAGCTGCGCGGTTACTACACCGGCCAGCAGGCGTATGATCCGAACAGCAACCAGTTCCTGCCGGAGTTCATGCTCACCGGATACGAGGTGGTGGACCGGCAGCCGGGTTGGCTTTTCCGGCCGGACGACCGTTACGACCGCTTCCGGGTGACGATGATTCCGCGCTGAGACCTTGTTTCAACAAAACTTCCTTATGAAATCCGACGGCATCAAACGCTCGGTCCGGGCCAATCGTCATGATCGGGTGGCGGGTGACGCGCCGAGCATCGGGCGGGTCGCGCGGATGCCGGGCACGGGCTTGCCAAGGAAGACGCGTGGCAAGCGGCGGAAAGGCGACGGGGTCAGGCCGGGCCGCCGCAGGGCGCTGCTGACAGCGACTCTCGTGCTCGCCGGGCTGGCGGTCGCGGTGGTGGGCGGGATTTTCTGGATGTGGCTGCGACCGAAGATGCTTTCCGGTGAGAACGAGGTGCGGGAAAGGCAGGCGCAGGTCGAGCTGCCGGTGCGAGTGGCGTCGAAATTTCCCTCGCCGTCGGAGGAGGAGGCGCTGGCCTTGGTGAAGCATGCGCTGGCGATCCGCGAGCCGTCGGCGATTCCCGGTTTTTTCCGTCCCGGTGCCGCCAGTCCGGAGGAAATCGTCCGATATCTGGGAAACCTGGAGTCGGTGGACGGTCCGATTTCCGGCTACGACTGGCTGAGCAGCATGGATGTGAACCGGCTTTGGGTGGACGGGGTGCTGGTGAAATTCAAGGGCGGCGACACGCCTCAGACGCGGTTGGCGCTGCTGACTCCGGATGCCGGGGGGAAATGGAAGATCGACTTCGACGCCTTCGCCCGGACGGTGAAGCCGGCGTGGAGCGAGATTCTCGAAAAACGTGCGGATCCCGCTCTGGTGAGGGTCTATGCCGCAGTGGACAGTTATTACAACGGACCGTTCCAGGACGATAATCAGTGGATTTGCTACGGCATGGCCTCGCCCGACATCGACGGAATTCTGACCGGCTATTGCAAGGCGGGATCGCCCCAGGCGGCGGCGCTGAAATGGATTTTTTCCAAGGAGTCCAAGCTAAACCGGGTGACACTCGAACTCCGTCGGGTGGAGGGCGCGGGCACGCGGCAGTTCGAGATTTCCCGGGTGCTGGCCGAGGATTGGGTGATGGGGGCCGCCGCGTTTGACACAGGCTTCTAATAACCCGATTGGGGCAACTTCCAGGCTTGCGGACTGGTAAACGCGTTCTAAGGTCGCGCCGATCGCTGGGTCCCTAGAAGAGGTGAAAGCTTCATGTTGTCAGGGGATTGTGTGATCGACGTCGCCCCAAACCCATGTTTCATGAAAACCAAGGACATCCAACGGGGAATCGAATCCCCGCTCCGCCGCAAGAGTGGTGACAGCCCCAGGCTGGGGCAAGTGGCGCGCTTGCGGCGTTCCCACGTTCCGACCAGCGGTAGAAGCGGGCGGAGGCGCGAGGAGCTTGTTAACCCAGAGCGGAGAAAACGGGTGCTCGCCTGGTCGGCGGTGCTTGGGCTGGCAAGTCTGGTGGTGATCGGCTTGACGATTTCGATGTGGCTGCTGCCGCAGTTGCGCCGGAGATCTGCAAAAAGCGAGGGGGATTCCGCCGATCATGAAACGAAGGTGCGGGTGGCCTCGAAATTTTCCTCGCCGAGCAGGGAGGACGCGCTGGAACTGGTGCGACTGGCGTTGGCCAACCGCGATGTGGGAAAGATCGACTCGTTTTTCCGCAAGGGGGGCGCGTCGGTCGACGGGATCCTGGAGTTTCTCAACGGCATGGAGGCCAAGGACGGCCCGATCCAGCGATATGACTGGCTGAGCAGCATGGACCAGGACGGCTTGCTCGTCGATGGCGTGCTGGTGGTGGCCAAGGGCAAGGACCGGCCGGTGGAGCGGCTCGCGTTCCTAACGCCGGATGCGGCGGGGAAGTGGAAACTGGATTTCGACGCCTTTGCCCGGACCGTCAGCCCGTCGTGGGAAGAGCTGCTGGTGAAGGGGGCGGATCATGCGGTCGTGCGGGTCTTCGTCGGCAAGGATGTCTATTACAACGGGCCGTTCCAGGACGAGACGCGGTGGGTCTGTTATGGAATGATGTCGCCGGACACCGAGGATCTGTTACGCGGCTACTGCCGGGTGGGATCGAAGGAGGCGGAGGCTCTGAAAAAGCTGTTTGTGGATGGTCAGAAAATGGGACGGGCGACTTTGGAAATCCATCGGGTGAAGGATGGGGAAGCTCGGCAGTTCGAGATCACCCGGGTGTTGGCCAAGGACTGGATCCTGACCGAGGCGCCGGAGAGCGGCACCTGACGGGGGCAGAAAAAACGCCGCCCTTTCGTGAGAAAGGGCGGCGTTGAAGAGCGGTGTCGATCACTCGTAAGAGGACTCGACCCGATGGGCGACATCGCGGTAGCCGTAGTCCACCTCGTAGATTTGCTTGAAGCAGTCGAGGGCGGCGGGCTTGTCGTTCACCTCGGCGTGGATGAGGCCCTTTTCGTAGAGGATTTCCTTCTTGGTGTTGTCCATGGCCACGAGATCGGCGAGCGCGTCCGAGAGTTGTTTGACGGCGAGGTCGAACATGCCCTTGGCGCGGAACGCGCGGGCCAGCGTGAGCAGCACCTTGGTGCGGATGTGGGGATTTCGGGTGGCCTGCTGGAGGTGGGGGATGGCGCCGCTGTATTCTCCGGCGCGGTAGAGCGCGGTGCCGAGCTCGAAGCGGAGCTGGGGATCGGTCGGGTTTTGATCGACGCGCTTCTGCGCCTCCTCGACCTGTTCCGCGAGGCGGTCGGCCTTGCGGGCACCGAGGGCGGCCTTGAGTTCCTCGTTTTCGGGATCCAAGGCGGCGGCGGCTTCGAGATTCTTCATGTCCGTTTCCAGCGCGCGGTCCTTCATCGCGGCGGCCTTGGTGGCAAGCGCCACGTCGCCATTGCTGAGGGAGTGCGCCCAGTTGTAGAAGGTGTGGGAGTTGTGCCAGTCCTCGAGCTGTTCGTAAATGTTGGCGAGGTCCTTGGCGGTGGCCAGATTGTTCGGGTCGAGGTTGTAGCGCTCGATGATCTTGTCGCGGCGTTCTTCGAGTTGCTCCTTGGTGAGGCCGGTGCGGGAGGCTTTTTCGAGTTCCTCGAACTCGGCCGTGTTTTTCATGAGCGAGCGCATGTCGGCGTTTTCGTCCCACTTCTGTTTCTGCATGGAGGCGCGGGCGGAGGCGTCCTTGGCACCCTTGATGGCGGGGCCGTCGGTGGGGTGGTGCTTGATGATGTCGTTATAGACCTCCGACGCGATTTGCGGTTGCTCGCGGGTGATATAGAACTCGGCGAGTTTGTGGAGGAGCTTGGCGTTCTCGGGGCTGCCCTTGCGCACGGTCTCGAGGGCGAAGGCGGCGGTCTCGAAGAGCTCGAGTTTCAAGCAGGTGTCGAAGAGCAGGTCGTTCGCCTGGTCGCTGAGGGGGTCTTTTTCCAACTCCTTTTCGATGAGAGGAAGTGTGCCTTCCGGGTCCTTTTTCGCCTGACCCTGGAGTTTCATGACGCTCATGCCGCCGCCGGACATGCCGAAGAGTCCCGCCTTCTTTTTGGTGTTGCCAGCGATCTGGAGCTCACAGTTGCGGAGCATTTTCCGGCCGTCGAGGAATCCCGGGGACTCCTTGAGCACCGCTTGCAGGAGGCTGATCCCGTAGGCGAGGTTGGACGTTTGAACCGCGGTGAGAGCTTTCAGCCAGAGTGGCTTGAGGTTCGGCGGGAGTTCTTTTTCGGTGATCTCGGGCATGGCGTTTAGAATTGTGCGGTTTTTGAAATGTCACTCGGACGGTGACTGCTGCGCGGAAAATGGAGCTTGGGTGGCGGCTTGGCAAGCGTGGGAGATGCAGAAAACACAGAGAATGCCGGATTCCCCCGTTTTTTGGGATTGATGGACGGAAAGGGATGAGTTACCCCAACCTCGCAAGGCGTGAACACCAAGTCCGCCTGCTGTAAATCTCTCAATCCAATATGCCTCCTCGCCCCAAGAATTCCGGACGCCGCAATAATCGCAATCGATATGGTCCGCCGAAGCGCTCCACCAAGGACGAAGAAGAAAAAGCGGTGGAAGTGGACGGCGAGATTTCATCGGTTCTGGCAGGGACCATGTTCCGGGTGAAGCTGGAGAGTGGCCACGAGGTGCTGGCCCACATTTCCGGCAAAATGCGCAAGCGCTTCATCCGACTGGTGGTGGGTGACAAGGTCAAAATGGAGATGTCGCCGTATGACCTGACCAAGGCGCGGATTGTTTTCCGCTTGAGCTGAGTTTTACGCGTAGTCGGCTCCGACTTCGGCGGTTTCCAGGGCGGCGACGGATTGGTTGTCGCGCCGCTCGATGACGATGTCGCCCAGCAACTCGCTCTGGCGGACGATGAACTGGTTGAGTTTCATCAGTTCCAGCAACGCGAGGAAGGTGACGATGACTTCCGCCTTGGTGGTGGCGGATTGGAAGAGCTCTTCGAAACGCCGCGACTCGCCGGGCGCGAAGTGGCCGAGCAGCAGCTCGATTTTATCCGAAACGGTGTAGCGGTCGTCGATGATGTCGCCGAAATCGTGGGACTCCTCGAAGCGCTTGAGCACGTTCTGGAACGCCCGGATGAGGTCGAAAATCGAAACTTCCGCCAGCGCGGCGGGTTCCTCGGCGGGCAGGTCGGAGATGTCCGGTTGGTGGGCGAAACGTCCTTCCTGCTCCAGCTCGCGCAGGCAGAGAAAACCGGCGGCGTCCTTGAATTTTTTGTATTCGATGAGCTGGCGGATGAGCTCCCAGCGTGGATCGTCCTCTTCGGCGTCTTCCTCCGGCGGTTGGTCCACGCGGGGGAGCAGCGTGCGGCTTTTCAGATACATCAGGTTCGCGGCCATCACGATAAACTCGGACGCGAGGTCGATGTTGAGCAGCTTGAAGGTGTTGATATAGTCGAGATACTGGCGGGTGATCCGCTCGATGGAAATGGAGTGGATGTCCACCTCGTCCTTCTTGATGAGGTAGAGCAGCAGGTCCAGTGGGCCTTCGAAGATTTCGAGGCGGACTTTGTAGTCGGTGGCTTCCATGGCGCGGGTCGTATGGCATCAAACAGGTCTGTGCGAGGGTAAATTTACCTC
>JBEDKU010000695.1:0-5436 GCA_041172045.1 Verrucomicrobiota bacterium
CACAGCCGCTTGACCGGCTTGTCGACGCCGCCGATTTCCATGATGTAGCGGAAGATGAGTTCACCTTCGCGGCCGGCGTCGCAGGCGTTGACGATGAGGTCGATGTCCTTGCGCTTGGCGAGCTTGAGCACCTGCTTGAGGCGGGCCTCGGAGTCGGGGATGGGATCGAGGTCGAACTTGTCCGGGATGGCGGGAAGCACGGTGAAATTCCACGGCAGCTTCTTGCCGTTCGGGCCCATCGGCATGCGCAGCTCGACGAGGTGGCCGACGGCCGAAGTGATGACGGCCTTTTCGTTTTCGAAAAACACGTCGCGGCCGGAGCCGGACTTTTCAAACTTGCCGAGCTCCTTGGCGAGCACGCGGCTGAGGTCGGTCATGACACTCGGTTTTTCGGCAATGATCAGTATTTTTCCCATGGTAAAATCCGGCCGTTTAGCGGCGCTGGGTTGAGGGACTAGGCTGGCGCGGCGGGATTTGGCAAGCCGATTGGTAAATTTTCCGAAACTGTTCGCTGTAAGTCGCCGCCCTGATGTCCCGTTTACGAATCCAAATTCATGACCTGTAAATCCCGCTGTTTGTTGGGCATCCTGATGGTGCTCGTCCTTTCCCTCCAAGCTCGCGCCGCCTCGGCCCGGGTCGCCATTCTTGGCGACAGCATCACGTATGGAGGCCGCTGGGCGACGCTCGTCGAGTCCGCCTTGCGCGGTACGCCGGAGTTCGCGGATGCGGAAATCGTCAACTTCGGTCTCGGCAGCGAGACGGTCTCCGGGCTTTCCGAACCGCGACACGCCGGCGGGAAATTTCCACGTCCTTGTCTTCACGAACGGCTCGACCGCATCCTCGACGCCTATAAGCCCACGCTCGTGCTCGCCTGCTACGGCATGAACGACGGCATCTACCTCCCGCCCGACGCGGCCCGCTTCCAGGCTTATCAGGACGGCATCGTGAAATTGAAATCCGCCGTCGAGAAACAGGGCGGAAAAATCATCTTCATCACCCCGCCGCTCCACAGCGCGGACAAGCAATCGGACGATCCCAACCGCTACGATGCAGTGCTCGACGGCTACGGAAACTGGCTCGTCTCCCGCCGCGCCGACGGTTGGCAAGTCATCGACATCCGGCCGGATCTGAAAAAAGCGGTCGCCGATGCAAAACGAGAGCAGCCCGGATTCGTCTATTCCAAGGACAACGTCCATCCAGGTGACGCAGGCCACGATTTCATCGCCAAGTCCATCTGCGACCCGCTCTGGCCGATGTTGAAACTGCCCGGCTCGCCCCGGTTCGCGCAGGGGGAGACGCTCGCGATTCTTCTTCGCCGCAACGAGCTTCTCAAACTCGCCTGGCTCACCAAGACCCGCCACCTCCGTCCCGGTATTCCTGCCGGTCTGCCGCTCGATCAGGCGGATGCCCAAGCGAAGATTCTCATGGCGGATTACCGCCGCGCCGCGCCTGCGATTTCCGAGTGAGGCGGGCGGAAATTGTTACTCCTTGACTCGTGCAACATACCTGCCGACCGCCTCGCGAGTGATTCCGGCGACGTCCGCCTCGGGCTTGGCGAAGGGCGGTACAAACCACGGATAGGAACCGAGCAGATCGGTGACCACGGCGACCTCGCCATCGCAAGTTTGAGTTCCACAGCCGATGCCGATGGTGGGCACGGCGAGCGACGGGGTCAGCATCCGGGCGGTCTCCGGGATGATGGATTCGAAAACGATGGCGAAGACTCCGGCGTCGATGATCGCTTGGGCACCCTCGCGGATGGCTTCGATTTGCTCGGGGGTTTTGCCTTTTTTGTGGTAGCCGCCTTCTTCGAGGACCCGCTGGGGCAGCATGCCGAGGTGGCCCATCACGGGAATGCCGGCGGCGGTGATGGCACGGATTTTTTCCGCCTGACGGATGCCGCCTTCCAGCTTCACGGCCTCAGCCCCGGCCGCCACGAGGCGGCGGGCGGTTTCCAGGGCCTGTTCCGGCGTGTCGTAAGTATGGATCGGCAAATCCCCGACGATCAGCGCCTGCGGCTTGGCACGGGCGACGGCGGCCACATGGTGCAGCATGTCGTCGAGCGTGACGTGGGTGGTGTCCGGAAATCCCAGGACCACCATGCCGAGCGAGTCGCCGACGAGCAGCACATCCACGCCGCCCTCGTCGAGCAGGCGTGCGGTGGGGTAGTCGTAGGCGGTCAGCATCGCGATCGCGCGGCCGCTTTTGCGCAGTCGGAGGGCTTGGGCTTTTTGAAGAGCGGTCACTTGGGAAAAATGGAGCGGCGACCGGTCCTGTAAACCAAAAAGCCCCCGCAGGGCGGAGGCTGATTTATATGGCGACCCGTAAGGGAGTCGAACCCTTCTTGCCAGGATGAAAACCTGGAGTCCTAACCGATAGACGAACGGGTCGTGTGTCGCGATGCGGGCGGAAAAGAAACTCATCGGGCGGACCCATGCAAGGTTATTTAGGGAAAAATTTTCAGAGCGCCGGAATCATGCTGGAAATGAGCGGCATTCGTGCCGGTGAGGGCATTAACCCGAATGCTAGCTTGTCAACCGGGGGAGGATTTCTAGGGTTTCGGCACTCCGACCCTTGAAATCAGGGCCGACCACCGATCTCTCATGAACACGAATACGCTCGCTCAAGCCGCCAATGAAGCCCGTGGCCTCGCCATGGATGCCGTCCACGCCTGTAACTCCGGCCACCTCGGCCTTCCACTTGGCTGCGCCGAGATCGGCGCCGTGTTGTTCGGCGAGTCCATGCGCTATTTCCCGGATGCTCCGAAGTGGCTCAACCGCGACCGCTTCATTCTCTCCGCCGGCCACGGCTCGATGTTCCTCTACAGCTGGCTGCATCTCTCCGGCTACGCGGTCTCCCGCGACGATGTGAAAAAATTCCGAGCGCTCCACTCGATCACACCGGGGCATCCCGAGTTCCATGAAACGCCCGGCGTCGAAGCGACCACCGGCCCGCTCGGCCAGGGAATCGGCAACGCCGTCGGTTACGCACTCTCCGGAAAACGCGCCGCCGCCCGCTTCAACACGCCGGAGCACACGATTTTCGACCAACACATTTTCTGCATCAACGGCGACGGCTGCCTCCAGGAAGGTGTCGCCAAGGAAGCCATCGCCTTCGCCGGTCACGCCGGTCTCGACAATCTCATCCTAATTTATGATTCCAACGACGTCACGCTCGACGCCATGGCGGATCTCACGCAAGGCGAGGATGCCGAGCAATATTTCACCTCCCAGCGCTGGGACGCGGTCACCATCGACGGCCAGAATATCCTCGCCATCGCCGCTGCCATCGAAACCGCCAAGGAGCACAAAAACGGTCGCCCGAAGGTGATCATCGCCAAGACCTTGATCGGTAAAGGTATCCCCGAAGTCGCCGGCACCGCCAAGGGTCACGGCGAAGGTGGCGCGAAATTCATCGATGCCGCCCGCGCCGGTCTCGGACTTCCCGCCGACGAGCATTTCTACGTTTCCCCGGAGACTCAGGAATTTTTCGCGAAACATAAAGCCGCCTCCAAGGTGCAGTTCGAGGCCTGGCAGGCGACCTACGACGCGTGGTCTGCCGCGAATCCCGAACTCGCCGCGGAACTGACGAACAGTGTGGCGCAATCCGTGCCGCTCGACCTCAGCTCGAAGATCCCGGCCTTCCCCGCCGACTACAAGGACGCCACCCGTTCCGCCGGTGCCACCGTGGTCAACGCGGTAGCCAAGGCGGTCCCGCAATTCCTCACCGGCAGCGCCGACCTCTTCGGTTCCACGAAAAACTACCTCAAGGACGGCGGCGATTTCTCCGCCGCCAATCCGCTCGGCCGCAACATCTGGTTCGGCATCCGCGAGCACGCGATGGGCGCGATCTGCAACGGTATCGCCTACGACGGCCTGTTCCGTGCCAGCGGCGCGACCTTCCTCGTCTTCGCCGACTACCTGCGCGGCTCCATCCGTCTCGCGGCTCTATCGAATCTCCCGGTCACCTACATTTTCACCCACGACTCCGTCGGTGTCGGCGAAGACGGCCCGACCCACCAACCGGTGGAAACCGTTAGCGGCCTGCGCGTGATTCCTAACCTGGACGTCATCCGCCCCGGCGATGCCGAGGAAACCGCCGGTGCCTTCGTCGCCGCCATGAGCCGCACCGACGGCCCGACCGCGCTGATCCTCACCCGCCAGGCGATTCCGCTGATGAACGATCTATCCGTCGATGCCCGCCGCGACGGCGTGCTGCGCGGTGGTTATATCGCCCGCAAGGAAACAGGCGCGCTCACCACCCTCCTGCTCGCCACCGGTTCCGAGCTTCAATACGCGATGGCCGCCGCCGCCGAACTCGGCGACGGAGTGCGCGTCGTTTCCATGCCGTGCTTCGAGCGCTTCGAGCGCCAGAGCGCCGAGTATAAGGAAAGCGTGCTGCCGAAAGCCTGCACCAAGCGCGTCTCGATCGAGGCCGGCGTCACCGATCTCTGGTGGAAATACGTCGGCACCGAGGGCAAGGCGCTCGGCATCGACCGCTTCGGCATGAGTGCTCCGGGAGACGTCGTGTTCAAGGAACTCGGCATCACCAAGGATCACGTGGTGGCTGCGGCGAAGTGAGCAAGGAGTGTGGGCATCTTGCCCACAAGTCTTCTTGTTTCCCACCTCGGCGTGGGGAAGCATCTCCGCATGTTCAAAAAGGTGGGGTGCGTGGCGGACGACGGCATCGGAAATGACCGCGCAATGAGTGACCGCAAGGCGGGATTCATTGTGATGTTTTTTCTCGCGGGTGGTATTCTTATTTCCGCCTGCGCGATCCGCCTCGACTGGATTCTTCTTCGATCAAAGTCCTGGCCCCGGGCGGAAGGCCGGGTGGTATCGGTGGAGCGCGTCGGCCATGACAGGGGCCTCACTTACACCTATCAATACACCGCGAATGGGAAAACCCACACTTCGACCAACATCGAGCCCGGTGCGGATTCGGGGAATTATCCTCTCAACGAGGACGAGCGGGTTGAGGTCAGGTATTCGACTGATGCGAATCCGTATTCGTTCCTCATGAATACCGACATTAAATCAATGATTCTGGTCCACGTCATCGGCTTCGGATGGATGGCTGCGGGCGGATTGGGTCTCCTTGGCCTCGTGCGCGGCCCTTTGGCACGAACCAAGCCAGGCGATTTCGAACCGCGTATTGACAGAAATGGACGCCAATGAGTCCAAATCGATCCGGTGAAGAAGGTCGGCACGACCAAGGGGCCACGCCGGTACTATTTCCCCTGACCCCACCCATGCGAGTCGGGACAACTCTGCAAAAGGAGAAATGAATGTATTCCCTTTTCTTGGAAAACGGAGTACATTGACCGCATGGCTGACACTTACACCATCAAATCCGCCCAACAGAAACTCTCCGCCTTGGTGGAGGAGGCCGCGGACCACCCCGTGACCATCACGAAACAGGGCCGTGCCGTGGCGG
>JBEDKU010000696.1:0-2585 GCA_041172045.1 Verrucomicrobiota bacterium
CCGCGACCAAGTCCTTCAATTTCCGCTTCAATGACGGCCGCACCCGGCAAATCGAGAACACCAACCGTCTCCTGAAAACCATCCCCTATTGCGATGGTTTGAAAACCGGCACCACCAACGCCGCCGGCCGTTGCCTCGTCTGCAGCGGCTCGCTCAACGGCCGCTCCGTCATCGTCGTGGTTCTGAAATCCAACACGCCGAACGTCTGGAAGGACTCCAGCAAGCTGCTTGCCTGGGCGCTCGAGCGTCCGGTCTCCGGATCCTAACCGGCTTTACCGCGTGCCAATGCCCAGTCCTGCCGAGACTCTCCGCCAGCTCGCTGCCGAGGGACTTTTGCGCAGACCGCGTCCGCTCGACTCGCCCACCGGCACGCAAGTCATCCGGGATGGCAGGACGCTTTGGAATTTCGCCTCCAACGACTACCTCGGTCTCGCCCGGCATCCGGAAATCGAGGCCGCGTTCATCGACGGAGTCCGGCAATTCGGCGCGGGCTCCGCCGCATCCCGCCTGGTGTGTGGAACCCTGCCGCCCCACAAACTGTTGGAAACCGCCCTTGCCGAGGCGAAACAAACCGAAGCCGCGCTCACCTTTTCATCCGGCTTCGCCACCGCGCTCGGCGTGATTCCCGCCGTCGTCGGAAAAACCGACTTCGTCCTTCTCGATAAGCTTTCCCACGCCTGTCTCGTCGATGCCGCCCGCCTATCCGGAGCGACGCTCCGTGTGTTTCCCCACAACGACCTCGTGAAGCTGGAACGGCTGCTGGTCTCCATTCGTGAAAAAGATTCCGCCGCCCGCATCCTCGTCGCCACGGAATCCGTCTTCAGCATGGATGGCGATCTCTGCCCGCTGAGCGAAATCATCGGGCTAACAGAAGCACACGACGCCCTGCTTCTATTGGATGAAGCGCACGGTTTCGGCGTCCTGGGGGAGAATGGCATGGGCCTCGCCGAGCAGGAAAACCTCCAGCACCGCGTCACCTTCCAGATGGGCACGCTCAGCAAGGCCGCCGGCCTGTCCGGCGGCTACCTCGCCGCCTCCCGCGACTGGATCGACCTGCTCACCAACCGCGCGCGCTCCTTCATTTATTCCACCGCGCCGCCGCCCGCACTCGCCCACGCCGCCATCGCCTCACTGGCTCTCATCCGCTCGGCGGAAGGCAGGTCGCTACGGGTGAAGCTTCAGCAAAACATCGCCCGCCTCTCGCCGCAATCCACGCCCATCATCCCCAAAGTGCTGGGTGGCAACGAAGCCGCACTCGCCGCCGCCGCGGCTCTCGAACGAGCTGGCTTCCTCGTGCCGGCCATCCGCTACCCCACCGTCCCACGGGGAACGGCCCGACTGCGCGTCAGCCTGTCGGCAACCCACCCGCCCGAAGCCATACGGCTGCTAGTTCAAGAACTCGACTCTACCGGAAAGAGCCGATCTGACATTTGAAATAACCTTCACCGTATCCTCATACTACCGCCCAGTTCTTGACATCTCAGGTCAATTATGTTTTTCAATGATCCAATGCTTCAAACGCATCACGATCATGAAAAACCGATTATCCCAGTCGTTCACGTCTATCACCGTCGCGGGTCTGATTGCAACGGCGCCCGCTAATGCCACTGACTGCTTCAACTCCGAAGCAAGCCACTTCGCAGGTGGCGCGGCGCTGGCAAGCGCGACCTCGGCGGCGCTTTTCAAATTCTGCCCCAAAGTCAAACACCCGGCCCTGACCGGATTCGCCGTTGCGGTCGCCGGAGCGCTGTTGGGAGAAATCCCGCTTTATTCCGACGCCCACTTTTCGGCTTTGGATGTGGTATCCGGCTCTCTCGGTGGAGCAATTGGTGCCCTTGCCACCGACCGATGGTATATCGCCCCCAGGATCGAATCCCGGAAGGAAGAAACAATTTACGCCGTGACGGTGGCCCATCAATTCTGACAATTTCCCTTCCGGATTGTCCAAGGCGGATGAATTGCCGATACCCCATGAAATGGGAGGCAATCCACCGTAGGTTGGCACGCGATGCCTGTTAGTCCTGTTGTTTGAGGTATGGAGGCGAACTGGCGGTTTCGCCAACGAGCTTGCCCCCCTCGTAAGCGCGGATCACCCAGCCGGCATAAACTTGGCCGGTGCCAGCCACCTTGCCCGCCTTGGTGGAGTGGGCGGGGGTCGAGGTGAACGCAAACGGCGGGATGGTGGCTTTTGCCGTCTTGGTCGCATCGAGAGCGACCTCGGCCTCGTGTTTGTTTGCCATCACCTGATCCTTGGATTCCAGGTCGCGGGCATACCAGAAGGTGACGATTTTCAAGGGCCCGTTGATGCTCTTGGCGGCGGAAATTTCCAGTTCAATGGTTTTGGTGACGGTCTCGGACTTGCCCTTCTGATCTTTCTTGGGGTCCTTTTTGTCGTCCTTGTTCTTTTTCTCCTTCTCCGGCCGGACGGTCTTGTCAGTAGCGCGGAGCGTGACTTGGCCGGAGGAACTTTGTGCCGCGGTGGGTTCTCCGCGGACGCTAAAAGTGCTGAGGGCGATGACGGATGAGAGGATTGACAGGGTTTTCATGGGTTCGATATTTGTAATATGCTGACAGCCGGACGCTCG
>JBEDKU010000697.1:0-9463 GCA_041172045.1 Verrucomicrobiota bacterium
TGTGGATATTTCCCCGCAGAACTTGAGTCGGGCGGGCGGCGATGACGGAGACCGGCTGACTCGCGCCCGACGGGAAATTTCCCGAGGTGTCGAAAAAAACCAAGCCATCCAGATGGCGCAAGCGCCCGGCCACCTCCACGGGGGTCAGGCCATCGAGCCGACTCGGGGTCGTCACGGATCGCATCAGGGATTTCGCCATTGCGGGAAGAACCAACGCGCCAGGCCCGGCCGTGGCAAGCCGGAACGACGATTTCCGGCATTGCAATCCCGCCTTGCCGCCCGCCGCCGCGCCTGCTTCGCTTCGCGCCCCAACCTTTCAAACACATGGCCAACAAAGATGTCACCGATCCCGCCCGCATGGAAAAAATCGTGTCGCTGTGCAAACGCCGCGGCTTCATTTTCCAAGCGGGAGAGCTCTACGGCGGCCTCAACGGCTGCTGGGACTACGGCCCGCTCGGCGCGGAGCTGAAGCGGAATTTGAAGGACTACTGGTGGCGTAAAACCGTGCAGGAACGCGACGACGTGCTCGGCATGGATGGCGCGATTTTGACGATGGAGCAGGTGCTCGTTTCCTCCGGCCACGTCGGCGGATTCAGCGATCCGATGTGCGACTGCCTGCTCTCCAGAGCGCGTCTCCGCGCCGACCAGATTCCGGAGCAGGACGGCGTGGCGGTTTATTTCTCGGGCGCGAAGCACTCGGCCACCGGCTGGATCATCGAGCGCTCGTTCGCGGTGCTGGTGACGACGGGCAAGGACCCGATCGAGTCGCACAAGACGGCGCGCAAATTTTACGCGGAGCTGATGCCGGACAAGAAGATCTCCCCGAAGGAGTTGGAACTGGCCGAAGAACGCCGCGAGGAACTCACCGCCACCACGGGATTCAATCCGGAAAACGGCTCGCTGCTCACCGAGCCGCGGCAGTTCAATTTGATGCTTCAGACAAACTTCGGTGCGACCGGCGACCAGATCGCCTACCTCCGCCCGGAGACCGCGCAGTCGATTTTCTGCCAATACAAAAACGTGCTCGATTCTAACCGCGTGAAGCTGCCCTTCGGCATCGCGCAGTGCGGCAAGTCGTTCCGCAACGAGATCAATCCGCGGAATTTCACCTTCCGCTCGCGCGAGTTCGAGCAAATGGAGATCGAGTATTTCTGCCATCCTGACGACGGCCTGCGCCTCACCGACGAGTGGCTGGCCGAGCGCCTCAAGTTCTACGGAGAGATCGGCATTCCGCGCGAGAAGCTGCACATCCTCGACATCCCGGACGGCGAGCGTGCGTTCTATTCGAAAAAGACCTACGACATCGAATACGAATTCCCGTTCGGCATCCAGGAGCTCGAAGGCGTCGCTTACCGTACCGACTATGACCTCGGCGTGCATGAAAAAGGCTCCGGCAAGTCGCAGTTGTATTTCGACGAGGAGACCAAGGAAAAGTTCCTGCCGCACGTCGTCGAGCCGTCCGCCGGTTGCGACCGCACGGTGCTCGCGCTCATTTGCGAAGCGTTCGACGAGGAAACGCTCACCGATGACAAGGGCAAGGACGACGTCCGTACGGTGCTGCGGTTCGTCCCGCGCATGGCACCGATCAAGGTCGGCATTTTCCCGCTGCTGAAGAAAAACGAGGAGCAGGTCCGCCTCTGCCGCGAAATTCAGAAAACGCTGCAACCGTGGATGAACGTCTTCTACGACGACGGCGGCGCGCTGGGACGCCGCTATCGCCGCCAGGACGAGGTCGGCACGCCGTTCTGCGTCACCGTCGATTTCGAAACCCTCGGCGAGGAAAATCCCGAGCTCAAAGGCACCGTCACGATCCGCCACCGCGACTCGATGGAGCAGGAGCGTCTGCCGATCAGCAGCTTGCTCGCCTGGCTGCTGGAGCGCGTCAGGTGAGATGGGCATTCCTGCCCGGTGTTCGAATCAAGCAAACCAGTCCGCCGGCGGAGCGATGACCCGCAGTCCTTCGATGCGGGAAAAATGCGCGTCGGAGGTCATCACCGCGGAACCGGATCGCAGCGCACAGGCCGCGATCACCGCGTCCGCTCCGGGGATGGTGATGCCCTTCCGGTCGAGGTTCCACGCGAGATCCGTGGCCTCGCCCCACAGGCGGTTGTCGGTGGGGAGGTTGATCATCACGTCCATCAGCGATGAAATGCTTTGGAACGCCTTCAGAGATTTTATGCCCCGCAGCACTTCGAGCCGGATCATTCCGCAAATCACGAGACTTCCGCTGCGAAATTCCGCCCACTCGTAGAGGGTTGTCACGACGTCTTTCTTCGCTCTGAGGAGGTCGATGTAAACGTTGCTGTCGATCAAGACATCACTTGCCATATTTCGGAGGGGTTTCAGCGACTCTTGATGATATCACGTCATAGTCCGGGTCCACGGCGTCACCCAATTCCTCCGCGGTCATGCCCATGCCGCGCTTGCCCAATTCACGGAAACGCGCCCTCCGGTCCAACTCGCGCAAGGCCATTTCGACAGCCTCGGTCTTGCTGGCATAGCCATAGGTCTCGATCACCCGCTTCAACAAGGCTTCGTCGATGTGCATCGTCATTTTCATGCCATACTCGGTATGGTATTTTGCGCAAATTGTCCACATTTTTTCAAATCCCCTCCCTTCTTGATTCTTCCAAACCGCCCCGCCACTCTCCGCCCATGTCCGAACCCGCGCTGACCCCCATGATGGCCCAATACCAAGCCATGCGCCGGTCGCTGCCCGCCGACATCATCCTGTTTTACCGCCTCGGCGACTTCTACGAAATGTTCTTCGACGACGCGAAAGCCGCCTCGCCGATCATGAACGTCGCCCTCACCAAGCGCGGCGGCACCCCGATGTGCGGCGTGCCCTACCACGCGGCGCAAGGCTACATCGCCCGCCTGCTCAAGGCCGGAAAACGCGTCGCCATCGCCGAGCAGACGTCCGAAGCCGTCGCCGGCAAACTCGTCTCCCGCGAGATCGCCCGCATCCTCACCCCCGGCTCGATCGACGACGACACGCTGCTCGACAACCAGCGCCCGAACTACCTCGCCGCCGTCTGTCGCCACGGCAAATCCGCCGGACTCGCCTGCATCGACCACACCACCGGCGAGTTCACCATCGCCGAGTTCGCCGATCTCGGCCTGCTGGAAGACGAACTCGCCCGCATCTCCCCCTCCGAACTGCTCATCCCGGACCACCAGACCGCCGAGTTCGGAAAACTCACGAACTGCCTGATTTACGAGGGCTACACCTTCCTCCCCGAGCACGCGAACCAGCTCCTCAAGGACCATTTCAACGTCCACTCGCTCGACGGCTTCGGCTGCGCGAACCTCCACGCCGCCAGCGGTGCCGGCGGTGCGGTGCTCCACTACCTCATCCACCAGCTCCGCCGAAACTGCACCCACCTCCACCCACCGCACGTCCGGGCAAGCGCCGACCACGTCCTCATCGACGCCGCCTCCCAGCGGAATCTCGACCTCGTCGATGCCCGCTCCGGCAAGGCCCACACCCTGCTAGGCGTGCTCGACCGCACCGCCACCCCGATGGGCGCGCGTCTCCTCCGCGACTGGATCCTCCACCCGCTGCGCGATCTCACCGCCCTAACCGCCCGCCAGGACCTCATCGCCTCGTTTCTCGCGGAGCCCTTCCTCCTCTCCAAATGCCGCGACGCCCTCAAAGGCATCCGCGACATCGAGCGCACCACCTCCCGCCTCTCCCAGGGCTCCGGCAACGCCCGCGACCTCCAATCACTCTCCATCTCCCTCTCCCACATCCCCGCGCTCAAACAGGACCTCGCGTCCCTGCCCGACGCGCCCTCGCTCCAGCCCCATCTCTGCTCCCGACTCCATGAGTTCCACGAACTCACGGAAATGCTCTCCCAGGCGCTAACCGACGAGCCGCCCGCCCACCTCCGCGACGGCGGCGTCATCCGCGACGGTTGGTCGCCCGCGCTCGACGAGCTCCGCGACGCCTCCCGCGGCGGCAAGGACTGGATCGCCCGCCTCCAGGAAGACGAACGCAAGCGCACCGGCATCGACTCGCTCAAAATCAAATTCAACAACGTCTTCGGTTACTTCATCGAAATCACCACCAGTCATCTCGCCAAGGTCCCGGACGACTACACGCGCAAGCAAACCATGTCCAACGCCGAGCGCTACATCACCCCGGCGCTCAAGGAGATGGAAAACAAAGTGCTCGGTGCCGAAGAACGCTCCAAACAACTCGAAAACGAACTCTTCCTCGAACTCCGCGCCCGCGTCATCACCCACCTGCCCACTCTTCAGGAAACCGCCGCCGCAGTCGCGGAAATCGACGTGCTCTGCGCTCTATCCGAAGTCGCCCAATACCATCGCCACTGCCGCCCCGTCCTCAACACCGGCAACGGCTTCTTCGTCACCAACGGCCGCCACCCCGTCCTCGAGCAAACCCTTACCGACGTCAAATTCGTCCCCAACGACACCGAGCTCGACCCGGAAACCGCCCGCCTGCAAATCCTAACCGGACCCAACATGGCCGGTAAATCCACCTACATCCGCCAGATCGCGCTCATCGCCGTGATGGCCCAGATCGGCGCCTACGTCCCCGCCGAGTCCGCTACGCTCGGCCTCGTCGACCGCATCTTCTGCCGTGTCGGCGCGTCCGACGATCTATCACGCGGCCAATCCACCTTCATGGTCGAGATGAGCGAGACCGCCCTCATCCTCAACCACGCCACCGACCGCTCGCTCGTCATCCTCGACGAGATCGGCCGCGGCACCGCCACCTTCGACGGACTCTCCATCGCCTGGGCCGTCGCCGAGCATTTGCACGACACCATCGGCTGCCGCACCCTCTTCGCCACCCACTACCACGAGCTAACCGACTTGGCGAACACCAAGCAGGCCGTCGCCAACTACAACGTGGCCGTTAGAGAATGGAACGAGGAAATCATCTTCCTCCACAAGATCCTCCCCGGCGCCGCCGACAAATCCTACGGCATCCAGGTCGCCCGCCTGGCAGGACTCCCGAAAGTCGTCGTCGAGCGCGCCAAGTCCATCCTGAGCCACCTCGAACTCCACTCCGTGAAACCCGAGGCCAAGACCCAAGGCCCCAAAGCCAAAAACACCGACCAGCCCTCTCTCCCCAAGCCGAACGCCCCCCAAATGGACCTCTTCGCCGATTTCTGAAAACTGGAGCGCGGGACTTCATCCCGCACGGCACCCGAGTCATACCCGTTGATTTCATTTCCAAGTCGTGAACGAAGAAGATCCTACCAAAAGGACTGAAGAAAGCGGGTGCAGGAGGCAACCCGACGAACATGCCGTTGATCCTGACAGCCAACAACGTGCTAACCACATCAAGTTGATCCGGCTGAAGGGTATCACCTCCTCGTAAACCGAGATCAACGCCAGAAAACTCGGAATCGATGTCGATGCATTGGTGGCTGAACGCGAAAGAGAAATCAATGCTTGGAAAGTCATCGACGTCCGACTCGATCTAGCCACGCTAACACTTGATCCGCAAGGAGACCCTGCGGAGAGTTATTTCGCACCATGGGAATCCAGAGTGCTTCTTCCCACTGCCACCGCACCTGTAATCGATCTACCCGGCTTGAGTATCTCCGGCTCGATCCCACTGGACCCACGGCCAGAGATCACGGTCGCCCGGGTGCTGAGAGCTGGTGTAATGTTGATTCTAAGCAAGCTCCGCGGTGATCCCGATGGGTTCCGGCACACTTTGCCATGGGGCATCAAGGACATCGAACTGGACCGCTTGGTTTTTTCTGAAAGCCGGAAAACCTGGATATTATATGGAGGGAGAAAACCCGCCGCTATGGAGCGAACCTCCCGAGCATTGCATCCTTTGTGTTCGATCGATCTTGCCAGGAGAGCGGAGCATGATGGAGTCCGGATGAAGGCAAAACCGTTGCCTGAACTGAAGGAGGTGTGGCTTCGTGTCGATCGCTGGCCCGATGGAGCCATGCGCGTGACCAACGCATTCGAAACCCGGGAAGAATGTGGTCTTGATCGAGTTTCCACTTATCCCGACCAGCCTGACACTTTCATCTTGAAATACCCCTCCTCTGGCAAATTCCAATGGTATGGGCTGGGGGCGAGCAAACCCGCAATGCATTTCCTGAGGGCTCATTCCTTCAGCCAAGCGGGAGATCTTGCGGGGAATGTGGAAACTTTAGGAGTTGAGTCGATCCTTTGTGACTACTCCAAGGCGACGCCCGCGACGGATTATCGGGCTAGTATCCGATCTGGCACCGACGGGCCAGCACCCATACCCCCCGGGCTGGTATGGCCGATCTGCCGGGACTGCTGGGGAATCACGTCCTTTTGGGAAAGCATCGACTTCCATGATGTTAGTTTTTCCCATCTACTCGCGGGCACAACACTCTCGATCTTTGTCTGCGACCGATGCCTGACTGCGGGCGAATGGCGTTCATGCTCAACACTGATCTGGTTGCCAAGAGATGAGGCTGTGGAACTCGTTTCCAAAAGTGATCCCAAGCCGCTTGTCGAGGCTTGTCAATGGATCGACCGTGACTGCTCGTATGATGATATCTCCGATGCACTTGCGGCCCGGATTGAAATGGAATGGCCCGAGGATCTACCCTGCGGACTGCTTTCGATCGCTGGGGGAACGAAAGCAGGCGGTCTGCCATCCTACTTGCAAGCGGACCCGACATTGTTCGATGCCAACGGCTGCTTGATGGACTACATCGGACAGTTCACTCCTCCGGAATCCTGCTGGTTCGATGGTTACGGCTACATCTTCCATTCTGCGACTACTGGCGAGACGGTGGCAGAGCTGCAAACGACCTAATCGGACGATTCGCAAACTCCCCGCCAAGTCCATCCTTCTACGTCTGAAAATTGCGATGAAGCCGCCGAAGTCATCCGCAAAGCCAATCGTGATGGGTTGGTCCTTTTTAATGCTGTGAAAAGCCCTCTATTGACGCCACGCGGAAATAGCATAAACTTCCACTCGTGTCGAAGAGTTTCGCCGACAAGGAAACCGAGAAAATCTGGAATCTCCAGCACTCCAAACGGCTGCCCATCGACATCCAGCAGCGGGCCTTGAACAAGCTCGCGATGATCAGTCAAGCCGTCGTTTTGGAGGATTTGAAGATTCCGCCCGCCAACCGCTTGGAAGCGCTCAAAGGAAACCGCGACGGACAATTCAGCATCCGGATCAATCAACAATGGCGCATCTGCTTCCGCTGGAAAGATGGCAATGCCTACGACGTCGAAATCACTGATTACCACTAAACTCCCAACTACCACCGCCACGGCCATGGCCAAATTACCAATACTTCTTCATTTCCCCCATCCCGGCGAGATCCTTCGGACCGAGTTCCTCGAACCCATGGGCGTCACCCAATACCGACTCGCGCTGGATCTCAAAATCCCGCACAGCCGTATCACCGCCATCATCCGCGGCCGTCGCGCCGTCAGCCCGGACACGGCGCTGCGCCTCAGCCGCTACTTCGGAAACAGCGCCGAGTTCTGGATTGGACTCCAACAAGAATTCGATCTGCGCAAGGCCCGTGCGGAAACAGGGAAGGACATTGAGTCACAGGTTTCTCCTCTCGCCGTTTGACCGAAGCCCATCCTCTCCCACTTCGAGCTTCACTTCATAGAACCCGAGCATAAAAACAAGGCCGCAAGGCAAAGAATACCGTGTAGGACGGCATGCCCAGAACCATATGATCCAGTTCAGCGAATCTATCGCCCTGCGTGCAAATTCCGTCGTCCGAAGGGTTGTCCCAACGTGCCACATAGACCATTTGCCAAAAATAATTTCCGAAACTCCTCACAAAAGACTGGTACGACCGTTTGAAGTAGATAGAATGGCCGCATCTGTCGTCCCCGTCAGCTCCCCAATGAGGAAACCTGCCCGCTCCCCGAGCTTGAGCAGGCCATGGCGTGTTGTCCGGATGGAAAGTCCTACCGCCGCCTCAACGCGATCCACCTGCTGCTCATCGGAGTCGCCTACGATCTGGTCCTACGCAACTGCGGCCGCGGCGAGCGCTGCCTGAGACTCTGGATCTCGCGCTTCAACGAGCAAGGCATCGACGGACTCACCTACCGCCCCCGCAACGGACGTCCTCGCAAGCTCACCGCCGCCGACATCGAGTCGGAAATCCTACCCGTCGTTGACGATCCCACGCTCGCCGGCCAACTCCACTGGACCGCCGTCAAACTCAGCGGCTGGCTCCGCGAGGAAAAACCCTTCGACATCTCCTACCGCACGCTCGTCCGCTATTTACACGAACACAACTACGCCCGCCGTATTCCCCGACCCGTCCCGGAGCCACCTGATCCGGAAAAATGGGCGTTGAAACGTGAAGCCTGCGCCGCCGAACTTGCTTGCTTGTTAGCCGAGCCCACCGCCCGAGTCTTCTTTGGTGATGAAGCCGGCTTCGAGGGAGATCCGCGCCCCCGGCACCGCTGGGTCAAACGCGGCAGCCGCCCCACCCAAGGCTATCATGGCGGCCACCTCCGGCGAAACATCGTCGGAGCCGTCGAGCCCGCCACCGGCCAGCTGGTGAGTCTCATCGTCGCCCACTGCAATACGGAAGTCTTCCAAGCCTTCCTCGACACCATGGCCGATGAAATTCCCGCCGAGCAAGGCATCCAAATCCACCTCGTGTTGGACAATGCCGGTTGGCACAAGACCGCCTCGTTGAACTGGCATCACATCAAGCCCGTCTATCTGGCGCCCTACAGTCCCGACTTCAATCCCATCGAACGCCTCTGGCAGCATCTCAAGAGCCAGGCCATGGCAGGTTATCTGACCAACGACGGCGAAGCCCTCACCGAGAAACTCCTCGAATCGCTCCAAAGCCTGTTGGACAAACCGGATCTCCTTCGCTCCGTCTGCTCCCCGCCGACCTTCAATCGGAAATGACTTTTGGCAAATGGTCTAACTGAAGTTTTATAATTGGAGCGTCAAATAAACAGATTTCTTACTTGCGCTTTTTCGTGAGTAAGCGTTGGATCACCTATATGGCAACAAAGCGATGGCTCGTTACCAGGGAGAGTGCGTCGGCGTCTGATCGGGCGGCGGCGAAGGCAGTTTTCTACCACTGCATCTCGCGGGTGGTGGATCGGAAGCTGGTGTTCGGGCCGGACGAGAAGGAGAAATTCCGCGCGTTCATGCGGATGCAGGAGAATTTCACGGGCTGCCGGGTGGTGTCCTACTGTTTGATGTCCAACCATATCCATCTTCTCGTCGAGGTGCCGGCGGCACCGGCGGACGGTTTTTCCGACGAGCAGTTGTTGGAACGTCTGCGGGCGATTTACAGCGAAGCGTATGTCGCGATGGTGGCCTTGGAATTGGCGGAAGCGCGGAAGCTGGTTGCTGACGGCCTGGCGGCGGAGGAAGGGCTGGTCGTTGCACGAATCCACTCGCGCTTTACTTACCGGATGCACGATTTAGACCGTTTGCCAAAAGTCATTTCCGATTGAAGGTCGGCGGGGAGCAGACGGAGCG
>JBEDKU010000698.1:0-5689 GCA_041172045.1 Verrucomicrobiota bacterium
CCACACCCCTGCTTGCAGCCGAACCGGGATTTCCCGCAGACATTCGTCTTCCTGAGAAGGTACGTGGCGAGGCCGCCATCGCCGCTCTCGGCGCGCGCCTGCCGGAAGTCGCCGCGTTTCATGGGAAATCCCCGCAACAGCTCCGCAAGATTTTCCAGACCGACAATTCCCTGTGGGTGAATCCCGAGGGACGGCTCTGCCACACCTGCTAGCCTCACCATCATGCTATCCAATATGAAACCTCCGTCGCCCAGCCGTCGTGTCAGATTCGCAGGCGCCAACCGTGCCTTGGCAAGTTTGGGTGCGGCTCTGCTGTGCTTGGCGTTGGTCATTGGATTCCTGCCGCATGATGAGCCACAAGAAAGCTCCCAGACTGTCGCAGTGTCCTCGGCACAGCCTGCACACCTTGGCTCTCGGCGCGTCGAGCGTGAACAAGCGGTGCTGGAGCCCGGCTTTCCTGCTGATATCCGGCTGCTGGGCGAAATGCACGGCTTGAAGGCGATTGCGGCGCTGGGAGAGCGGTTGCCGGAGGTGGCGGCTTTTTATGGTTGGACGCCGAAGATGCTCGAAGAGCACCTCCGCGCTGATCCTGAGCTGCGCGTGACCCGCAGCGGCCAGATCTTCTATGCCTGCGGACTGAACTGCGCACACGGTGATCAACCTCAAGCGACGGAGCCGGCCATGGACACCGCGAGCATCGCGCCCACCGACCCAGCGCCGTACGACACCTCGCAGGCCTTCCTCCTGCACAGCCGCCCCGGTGCGAACCGCGTCATCCATCTCGACTTCGACGGCCACGCCGACAATACGCCTGGATACTGGAAGGACGGCGCGGCGTCGCCAGCCTACAACATCAGTGGCAACAATCCCGCCATCTTCGAGGAGGATGAGCGCAACCATATCATCGAGATCTGGCAACGCGTCGCCGAGGACTACGCGATGTTTGACATCGACGTCACGACCGAGGAGCCAGGCACCGAGGCATTGAGAAAAACCAGCTCCAGCGATGCGAAGTTCGGCATGCGTTGCGTGATCGGCGGCAATAACAGCACCTGGTATGGCGGCAGCGTGGGAGGCGTGGCTTACACAGGCACGTTCGATGCGAATCAGGATGTGCCCTGCTGGGTGTTTCCGGTGGGAGGCACGGGATTCGTCCCGAAAAACGTCGCCGAGGCTGCCAGTCACGAGGTGGGGCACACGCTGGGTCTGGCGCACGATGGCGTGGAGGGCGGGGAGGGTTCCACCCTAGGCTGGGTCAACTGGGTCCCCATCATGGGTAAAAGCTACTACCGGCCAATCACCCATTGGAACAAGGGGGAATATGCCAATCCTAACAACACCCAGGACGATCTGGCCGTGATGCTTACTCAGGGCGCGTTGTATCGTCCGGATGATCATGGCAGCACGCTGGCCACCGCCACCAAGTTAAGCGCCGATTCCAGCTCCGCCACTGTCAACGGCGTGATCGGGCGCAACACGGACCTCGATTTTTTCCGCATCGACGCGGTCGGTGGTTCGCTGGTGGTCAACATCAAACCCATCACGTTGGGTGCGAATCTACGGCTGGAGGTCAAACTCTACGACGCGGGCGGCGTGCTGCTGCAAACCGCCACTTCGAATGACGCGAGCGGAGCGAGCACCGGCGGCACCCGGCAGGTCACGCTCACCCGCACGGTCACCGCCGGAGTGTTTTATTTTTCCGTGGACGGCATTGGCAATGGCGATCCCCTCACGCCCGGCGGCTACACGGACTACGGCAGCCTCGGCCACTACACCGGCACGGTCAGCGGTGTGATCCCCGGCGGCTTCACCTGGACCTCCGCCACCGCCGGCACCAAGCAGTGGAACACGACGAGCAACTGGGCGTCCGGCACCCTGCCAAACGCCGCAGCCATCAGCGTGAGGGTCAACAATGACATCAGCGGAGACCAGACCATCCAACTCACCGGCGCGACCACGGTCGGCTCCCTCGATCTGGGAGATTCCAACAGCACCCACGCCTTCACACTCACCCCCAGCGGCGGATCGCTGGTTTTCAACAACTCCGGGATTACCGCGAGCCTGAACAAGACGAGCGGCGGCAACGACATCATCTCGGCACCGGTCTCGCTGGTGGATGCCCTCGTGCTCACGCAGTCCGCCTCAGGGACCTTGAGCTTGTCCGGCGGCATCAGCGGTGCGGGAGCCTTGACCAAAGAGGGTGCCGGAACCGTCGTGTTCGCATCTACTAACAGCTATGCCGGCGTCACCACACTCGATGACGGGTTACTGCGCCTCGACAATGCCAGCGGCCTTCCTGGTGGCATCGACAACGCCGTGGGAGCCGGGGAAAGCGGGCTGGCTTTTGAAGGTGGAGTGCTCGGTCTTGCCACTGGCGACTTCACCCGCCAAATGGGCACGGGTGCCGGTCAGTTGGACTGGGTGACCGGCAGCGGTGGCTTCGCCGCCTTCGGCGCGGACCGTCAGGTGAGGCTCAACAACGGCACGGGTGCTTTTTCTTGGAATTCTACGATTCTCGGCACCGGCAATATCCTGATTCTCAGCCATTCGACAGCCACCCACACCCTTGATTTCCGAAACGGCATCAGCTTCGCCGGGCAAAAACGCACCATTCAGGTGGAAGATGGTGCCGCTGCCATGGATGCCACCCTCAGCGGCGTGCTCTCGGGTGGCGGCGGCTTCACCAAGACCGGTCCCGGTGTGCTCGCGCTCTCCAATGCCAACACCTACACCGGCAGCGTCAGCGTGGCCGATGGCGTGCTGCGCCTGCAAAGTGCCACCGCGTTGACGACCGCGAATCTCGGACTCAGCGGCGGCGGCGTGCTCGGCCTCGGCGCGGGCGATCTCATCACCCGCACCATCGGCACCGGTGTTGATCAGGTGCAGTGGCTCGGCTCGGGTGGCTTCGCCGCATTCGGGGCGACCCGTGCGGTGAGATTCACCCCCGACCCGAACACCTCCATCAACTGGACAGATTCAATAGAAACTGGCCGGGTGCTCGTCCTCGGTCATGACACGGCCGATGCCACGCTCGACTGGCAGCAGCGGATTTCCCTCGCGGGAAACCTCCGCGTCATCCAGGTCGATGATGGCTCGGCCGCCATCGACGCGAAGATGAGCGGCGTCATCGCCGGCGGCAGCAGCGGAACGATCAACATATTCAGCAAAACCGGGGCAGGCACACTCGCCTTCACCGCCCAGAACACTTACTGGGGCGAAACCATCATCAATTCCGGCACCCTCATGATTGGCGATGGCGGTGCGGTGGGCGGCATTTCACAAAACACGCCCATCATCACCGTCGAGCCAGGGGCCGTCCTCGCGGTGAACCGCAACAACACCCTCACGCAGGGCACCAACGCCCTCAAGGTCGCCATCACCGGTGACGGAGGCTTCACTCAGGCGGGGTCCGGAAACACCGTGCTCATGCTCGCGAACACCTACATCGGCCCGACCGCCGTCGACGCCGGCACGCTCACCCTGGGAGCCGCAGGCGTCCTGCCGGATGCTTCCGAGGTCTCCATCAGCAATGCCACGCTGGCCGCCGGTTCCTTCTCCGAAACCGCGGGAAGACTCGTCATCACCGGCGCGGCCACCATCAATCTCGGCACCGGCGCCGCGCTCTCCCTCGCCGACAGCAGCGCGGTGGACTGGACCGGCGGCACGCTCCAACTCACCGGCACCTTCGTCTCCGGCAGCTCGCTGCGCTTCGGCACCACCAGCGGCGGCCTCACACCCGACCAACTTGCGCTCATCACCGCCAACGGCTTTGGTTCCTTCACCCTGAATGCCTCGGGTTACCTAACCGCCAACGCCGCATTCAGTTATGACACTTGGGCCGCTGCCAATACCAATGGTCAAGCCGCCGGCCTCGACTTCGACAACGACGGCGTGGCAAACGGCATCGAATACGTGCTCGGCGGCACCAGCAGCACCAACGATCTACCCAGATTACCGACCGCCACCACCACCAGCGGCAACCTCGTTTTCACCTTCATTCGCGACCAGATCTCCATCATTGGGTCCACCGTCATTACCATAGAACTGGGCGAATCCCTGACCGAATGGCCGCAGAGTTTCCCCATACCCGACACCGCCGCCACCAACAATCCCGGCCTCACCGTCGTCAAGGATTCTCCGTCTTTGGGCAAAGACACCGTTACCCTCACTCTTCCTTTCAACTCATCTGGCAAAGGATTCGCCCGCCTCAAGGTCACACCATGAACGCACCGGGTGATCCATCCCGACTTCGCCAATTTCTCAAATAAACCGAATCCCTCCTCTTCACTCCAAACCCATTCCGATGAATTCCCAAGCATCCCATGTTCCGGCACCATCCTGGAAAAAGCCTTCAGCCATCCACCCGCTCCTGCCGGCGTTCATGGCCAGCAGGCAAACGACTGCTCTCGCCGCGCTTACGGCGCTGCTTGTCATTGCCTCTCCCTCTGCGCAGGCCGCTACGAGGTATTGGGACGGTGGGACCGTTGACATCGCGGCCAATGGTGATGGCACCAGCGACGGCGTCAGCGGCACCTGGAACACCACCCTCAAGAACTGGGATCAAGGCAGTGGTCTGGCCCATGTGGCATGGGTGAATGGCGGCAACACGGCAGAAATCAACAACGCGTCCCAAACCCTCACGCTCGGCGCGAACATCATCCTTGGAGGGATTGTCCAGAAGTCGGGTGGAGCCTCCGTCGTCATCGCGGGTGGCAGCGGCCCCTACACGCTTACGTTGGGCATTACCGGAGCCAATACGTTCCTGGCGGCCGCCAACACCACCACCGGGCGAACCTTGACGGTGAACGCGGTGATCGCAGGGCCAGTCGGCAGAAATCTCGTCCTCGCCGGCCCATCCATCTCCGACACCGGCACCATCAATCTGGGCAGTGCCAACACCTTCGGCGGCACCACCAGCTTCAGCGCCGGTGCCACGGGCGGTGCCATTGTTTACCTCAAGAACCGCCTCGCGCTCCAGAACAGCACCGTGACCCTGAGCTCGGACGCCAACCTGATCTTTGACGACGGCGTCACTACGAATACCTTCACCTTCGGCGGTCTGGCGGCCAGCAGCGCCGGCACCGGTTCCAACCTCGCCCTGCGGAACGACGCGAGCGAACCCATTTCCCTAACCGTGGGTGGCAACAACAGCAGCACCACTTACAAGGGGGTGCTCAGCGCGGGTGGTTCGCTGATCAAGACCGGCAGCGGCACCCTCACCCTCGCCGGGACAAATACCTACACCGGCAGCACCACGGTGAGCGACGGCACCTTGCAAGTGGACGGCAGCACCACCAGCGCGACCACGGTCAACAACGGGGCAACGCTGGCAGGAAACGGCACGGTGAACGCGGCCGTCACGGTGGATGCGGGCGGTTCACTCACGGCTGGCAACAGCAACCTCACCGTTACCACCCTGATCTTCAGCGGCACGGGCACCCTCAATGTGGGCACTTTGTCCAACTATACCAGCGTGGCCGCCATCAAGGTGAACAACGCCATCACCGTCAGCGGCGGAGCGGGAGCGGTGACCCTCAACCTGCCGCCGGGGATCGGCTTCAATGGTACCTACCGTTTGATTCAATTTGGCAGCGGCTTGGCGAATGCCAACGGCTTCACACTTGGCACCGCTCCCACTCTCGCGTGGAATCAGACCGGCACATTGCAGATCAATGGAAACTATCTGGAC
>JBEDKU010000699.1:0-2813 GCA_041172045.1 Verrucomicrobiota bacterium
GTGAATTCCTGCGCGGCGGTGGTGAAGGTCCACTCACCGGTAGTCGTGCCGGGAAAAACGCTCGCGGAATCCGCCGCATTCACCACCGTGCCGGGGCCGATGACCACTTCGAACGGCTTGCCGTAGGCGAGGCGGGCGGGCGGGGTGATGATCAGATTCGTGCCGGAAACCGAAACTTGCGCGGGACTCGTCAGGTTGATCGTCACGTCATTCGCGCCGGCCGTGTCCTCAATAGTGATCGCGCCCGCGCCGGTGAGTGAGATGGCCTTGTCGAAAGTGGCCACCAGCGATTTTGCGGGATAAACGCCGCCGGCCGCCTGCGCCGGGCTGTAGTCCTCAATCGACGGCGGGGTTTCAATGACGCTGACGGTGATGTTGTCCAGCGCACCGGCATGCTGCGTTGGTTCACCCCATGACAGGTAGCGTCCGGTGTTTTCGAAATCCAACGAAGTCTTCTGGGTTTTTTGAATTCCATTGATCCACACGGTGGCCGTGCCGTTCGGTTCATCGAAACGGATGCGGACGTGATGGATCTGGTTGCCCGGCGGGTTGGTGGCGACCAAGACCGGAAACACCGAGGCGGTGAGGGTGGTGTTGGTGGCGGTGTCGATACCGCCATCATCGTTGTCGGTGTCGTAGAACAAGCTGGCACCATAGGACCCGGCTGCGAAGTCGTAGTTGATGTTATTCCACGCGCTCCAGACGCCATTCTGCGAAATGTCGGAAAGCCCGAAAGTGAGCGGGTGGCTCCAAGCCACACGCTGGTCGAACTCAACCTCCCAAACCTTCCCGGCCACCTGCGGCGCCCAGTTATAGGTCATGCGGAAGTTCTGCGAAGTGGTTCCCGAGTCGGTCTGCTGGTGCTGGCCGTTCCTGTCGTTGTTGCTGTCCCAATTGAGCGTGCCATCGACGACCACCTGCGTGGTGTCCGTCCACGCGTATTTCACCGTGGAGGCGAGAGTCCCGGTGGCGCGGGCAGCCGGGTCGGTGAGGGAAGCGCCGTTCGCGGCGTTGAAGCCGTCTTGAAACAACAGCGTGGCCCGCGCCGGGGTGGCGAGCGCCAATGCGAGGCACGCGACGGTAAAACGAAGAAGGGCCGGGGTTTCGATTTTCATGTTCTATCAATCCATCTCACATTTTCACCGTGTTACGCCACTCTCTCACGGAAACTCCACCGATACGCGATAGAACGCTTTCGGTGATGTCGAGCCATGGGTGAACACGATCGTTTGATTCGAAGTCAGCGGCCCGATGGTTTGGACGGCGCTCCAGCTTTCTAATGTCAGGCTTTCCGACCGCTGCAGCCGATAGACCCGCCCGGCCTTGCCCGCGACTTGGACCGTCACGGTGGGGATCGCAATTTGAAAGGTATAATCTTTCGGGTTCAAGCGTCCGGGTCCGGCAAGATCATCCTGCCCGTCGGGAAAACCATCGTTGTCGGAATCAAGATCCTCCCACGCGGCCAGCCCGTCGCCGTCGGTGTCGTTTTCGCCACCTTCGGCCAGGTCTCCGATCCCGTCGTTGTCAAAGTCGCCGTCGCTGAAGAGGATGTAGTCGAGATCGAGACGGCTGCCGTCATTGGTGGAATTCGGATCGAGCCGCAGGCTGGAGATCGTTTTACCCATCCAGTTGGCGGCGTTGGCGCCGGTCGCCGGGCTGAGGAAATAGGTGTGGAACTTGCCGTCGTTGATCGTGGTGAAAGCATTGCGCCGGGTTGTGCCGAAACCGCCGTCTTCATTGGCCCAGAAATATTCGGCACTCCCCGTGGCTCCGGTTTTCTTCAGGCGGACAATGAGATAGGCCGCAAGATTCCCTGGAATTTGAAACCCGCTGCGAGTGAGTTTTGGATCACCTGAGGTCGGGTTGCCGCTCAGGCTTCCTCCCGCGACGGCCGCGTTGGCAATCAGATCGGTCACCCAGCCCTCGAAATTGGCGTTCACATTGAAACCGCTTTCAAAGATTCCGTCATACGGATTCCGTCCGGTCGCAGCTTCCTGGGCATCGGTTTGGGTGTCGCCGTCGGAATCCAGGTCTTCGTAGTTGGCCAATCCGTCGCCATCCGGATCGCCGGCTCCCTCAGCGGAATCCGCCACTCCATCACCATCGAAGTCGGCGGTCGCCCAATTGATGGGATCCGACCATGCACCTAATTTGCCGGTAGCCGACACGGCCCTGACGCGGTATTCATAAACGACGCCGTGCAAGCGGCTGGGAAAAACAACCTCGCCCGTTTGTCCTACGTTTTGCGGACTGCCCCAAGCTCCGCCGTCGGCACGCTGCTCGACGACGAAATGATCCAGCCCGCTCCACTGACTCCAGGTGTTGCCGTAACCGCTCCAGATTTTTGTAGGGATCAGGAGGTCTTGCGTGGTGGCATCCGTCCCCGGCAGTGCGATGAGCTTTTCCACTTGGGGCGGCGTGTAGTTCGGCGCATCCGGCCCCTGATGCCAGAACGGCACGTCGGGATACTGGGCGGAATACGCCTTGATCGCCTCCACCATCCCGGATTGCCAGGTGGGGAAGGTGTTCCAGTTGAAACCCGCGCCGGAAAAATCCCACCATCCCGGCGTGACCACGCGCATGCGGTTGGGCACCAGCTTGCCGAGTTCGCTGAAGGTGGTGGTGTAGGAATCCTCGATATAAGCGGGGGTGTCACGTTGTGTTCCCGCGGTATCCGCCGGTTTGGGATGCCACTCGAAAAAGCCCCATCCGCGGTTCCGTTTGCCGGTTAGGTTCACATATTGCAGCATCTTGCTGATATCGGGCACGGTGCCGAAGCGCGTCAGCCCCAGCATGCCGCTTTTTTCGAGATA
>JBEDKU010000700.1:0-6831 GCA_041172045.1 Verrucomicrobiota bacterium
TTAGCAGGATTTACCGTGCCGATTTCCAAGCTGGCGGTGCTGTCCTCGTCCGAGCTGTTCGGCCGCTACCGCACGCCCGGCGGACCGCGGCGTTCGCTGTTGGAAAAGGCCCGCGCCGCACGGGCGCGCGCGACCATCGATGAGATGGAAGAGGGCGATCTGGTGGTGCATTACGAATACGGCATCGGTCGCTTCAAGGGCATCCAACAGGGAGACGAGGGCGACGAACTGGTTTTGGAATATCGCGACGGCGTGCAACTCGGCGTGCCGCTGGAGCAGGCACATCTGGTCGGAAAATACGTCGGACTCGGCGGCAAGACGCCGGAGTTGAACAAACTCGGCGGAGCCGCGTGGAAGACCGCGCGGAAGGCGGCGGAGAAATCCATCATGGACTACGCCGCGCAATTGCTGCGCGTGCAGGCGGAGCGCCAGGGAGAAGTCGGCTTCGCCCATCCGCCGGATTCGCGGTGGATGTGGGAGTTCGAGCGCTCGTTCCATTACACCGAGACGACCGACCAGCGGAGAGCGATTGATGAAACAAAGCTCGATCTTGAATCCACCCGCCCGATGGACCGGCTGATCTGTGGCGACGTGGGATTCGGCAAAACCGAGGTCGCGATCCGTGGCGCGTTCAAGGCGATCACCAGCGGCAAGCAGGTCGCCATCCTCGTGCCGACCACGGTTCTGGCAGAACAACATTGGCGGACCTTCCGCGAGCGGATGTCGGACTATCCGATCCGCATCGATTTGCTCAACCGCTTCCGCACGGCATCCGAAGTTAGAGAGACGATCGCCGGTCTGGAAGACGGCTCGGTGGATCTGGTCATCGGCACGCACCGCTTGGTTTCCGGCGATGTGAAATTCAAGGATCTCGGGCTGGTCGTCGTGGACGAGGAGCAGCGCTTCGGCGTGGCGCACAAAGAGAAATTCAAACAGCTCTTCCGCCAGGTCGACGTCCTGACACTCTCCGCCACGCCGATTCCGCGGACGCTCTACATGGCGCTGATGGGCGCGCGCGACATGTCCACCATCGACACGCCGCCGCCGAACCGGGTGCCGGTTTCAACCACCGTCTGCGCCTACGACGAGCGCGTCATCCGCGACGCGATCCGCCGGGAAATGAAACGCGGCGGGCAGACGTTCTTCCTGCACAACCGGGTGAAGACCATCGACATGATGGCCTCGAAAATCCGCGAGCTGGTGCCCGAGGCCAAGGTGCTCATCGGCCACGGGCAGATGGACAAGGACGACCTGGAGGTGGTCATGCACGCCTTCGTCAAGGGCGAGGCCGACGTCTTGTTAGCCACTACCATCATCGAGACCGGCATCGACATCCCCAACGCGAACACCATCCTCATCGACCGCGCCGACCGTTTCGGCCTAGCCGATCTCTACCAGCTCCGCGGCCGCGTGGGCCGGGCGGGGGAAAAAGCCTACGCCATTTTACTCCTCCCGCGCGACATGATGACCGTCGGCGACGCCCGCAAGCGCATCAACGCGATCAAGGAATACACCGCGCTTGGTTCCGGATTTAAAATCGCGATGAAGGATCTGGAAATCCGTGGTGCGGGAAATTTGCTCGGCACCAAGCAGTCCGGCCATATTTCCCAGATCGGCTTCGAGCTGTATTGCCAACTGCTGCGCCAATCGGTGGACCGGCTCAAGGGCCGCAAGGATGCACCACGCGGCGAGACGAGTTTCAAGGCGGATTTCATCGCCTTCAGCGAGACGACCTACGCCCGCGAAGATCCAAAGCTTGTGCTACCCGCGTTTTTGCCCGCCGCGTGGCTGGAGGAAACCAAGGTCCGCATCACCGCTTACCGGGAGATTTCCGAAGCTGGCACATTGAAAGCCATCGACGCGCTGGAAGCCTCGTGGCGCGACCGCTTCGGCCGGATCCCGGAAGCGGCGGCACGACTTCTGGAAATCACCCGCATCAAGGCGCTCGCCGCCGCCGAGGGAATCGCCTCGGTGGAAATCAGCGGCCAGCGACTGATGCTTCACCGCAATGGCGATTACATCCTCCTTGAAGGTCGCAGGTTTCCCCGCTTGCAATCCGCGAGTCCCCAAGGAAAACTCTCGGAAGCAGTCACGCTGTTGCAAAACTTTTGATTTTTCACATCATCCTCATGAATCCGCGTCTCGCTCTGCCACTGGTAATTTTCGGCGCAATCTTTTCAGGTCCAGGTGTTTCCGCCCAACAAGCACCGAGGCCGCAGCAAGCCCCCCCGCAGCGCCCGAGCGGCCCAGTCGAAGTCAACGGCATCGCCGCCAAAGTGAACGGCCGGGTGATCACCAAGAACCAGGTTTCCTTCATGCTGGCCCCGGTTTACGCCCAACTGGTGACCCAGTTCCCGCGCCGGGGTGCGCAATTCGAGGCTAAATTCAAGGAAACCAAGGCCAACATCATCCAGGAGTTGATCGACCGGCAGATCATTCTCGACGAGTTCAAGCAACTCGGCGCGTCCATCAAGCCGAACTTGATCGACGAGGAAATCAAGCGCCAGATGCGCGAACTCTACAACGGCGACGAGGTGAAATTCCGCGAGGAACTCAAGCGCAGCCGGCTCACCATGGAAGGCTACCGCGAGATGACCCGCGAAAAAATGGTCGTGCAGGCGATGCGAGCCCAGCAATTTTCCGACGCCCCGCCGCCGTTGCCGAACGAAGTCGAGAAGGAATACGCCGAAATCAAATCCACCCTCCGCGACGTCTCCAAGGACGTCATCAGTTTCCAGAAGATCTTCATTCCCGCCTCGGACGCCGAAAATCCGCTGGCCACCCCGGAAACCCAGCTCGCGCTTTCCGAGGACGTCGCCAAAAAGCTGACCGACGGCGCTGACTTCACCGAACTCGCGAAAACCTACTCGAAGGACGCCTTCGCCGAAACCGGCGGCCTTCAGGAAAACGTGCCGCGTGTCGATCTGTCCCCCGAGTTCGCCGCCATCATTTTTGACGTGCCGGTTGGTAAGATCGTCGGCCCGTTGCTCGACCCGCAGGGGTTCACCATCGTCAAGCCCACCAAAATCGAACTCGGCCCCTCCCCTCCGCTCGACGACAAAATCCGTGAGATGGTCGAGCAGCGTGTCAGCAAGAAAAAGACCTCCAAGCAATACGACCATTGGATCGAATCCAAACGCAAGCGGGCGATCATCGACATCAAGGCGTAGGACGTCACTTCGCTCCTCGTAATTTCAAAACGTGCTCTTGAAGCGCCAGAATTTGCGGGTCCGTTAGCACCTCGTGTCCCGGCATGTCGGTGCCGACGAGTCCGAACTTGATCACCCGCGCGATCCGCAAGTCGATATCTTCACCGGCGGGGGTCCAGATGAAGGGCCCGGCCACCAGATTCGCGGGCTTCCTGGCGAATTCCAGCGAGAGCGGCCCGTTGCCGAGACCGTTAGGCCCGTGACAGACGGCACAGTGCATGCCAAAAAGCTCCCTGCCGCCGCTGGCGTTAGCAACTACCGCAGGTTGCCACCGCGCGGACGTTTCCATGACTTTCGGCATGCCACCCACCCCGGAATCCCGCAGATAACGGACGAGGTCGTCGAGTTTCCCGGATTCGAAAAGATGGGCGTAAGATGGCATCGCGCTGCCGGGCGCGAACGCCTGAGGATCAATGAAATGAAGCTTCAACCATTTCTCGGAACGCCGCGCGCCGACATTGGTCAGATCCGGCCCCTGACGGCGATTGCCGATGAGCACCGGCTGCCCCGCCAGCACCTCCTTCACGTCGCGGACCGGTCCCCAGTTCTTCTCATCGAGCGATCCGGGGCGGACGTATTGCGAGTGACAGTGGATGCAGCCCTCCGACAGATAGACCTGTTTCCCGCGTGCGACAGAGTCTCCAACAGCGACGGTTTTGGATTTGGGAAACGCCATCGCCACTACGCCCACAACCGCTACGGCCAGGGCCGGTCGCCAGCGTTTCAGATCGGAAAACACCATCACCGCGATGACCACGCAGCCGGCACCGGCGACAAATGCCGGAGGAACCTGCTGGAGCGTCTGCGCCATGCCGATGCCGTTCGCCGAGCCGAACCAACCTGCGATTGCGAACAACCAGGCCGCCCGCCAGCCGGCCTTACGTGTCCCGCCAGCTCCTGAAAACCACCCGGGCCAAGCGACCAGCGCCGCCGAGTAAAGCGACACCCCCGCCGGATAGAGCCAGCCCGCGAGGCCACGAGTGGACTCGGAATTCACAGCCAGCGCCGCCGCCGCGAGGACCGCCCATGCCAGCGCCGGAATCATCCGTGCCCCGCCACGTGCAAGCCAGAGCCCCGCCGCGATGGCGAAAGCGAGATGCATCCCGGCATTCCGCCACAGTAGGCCAGCACCCCAAGTGCCGGATTTCAAATCCTCCGAGTGCTGGATGATGAAAAATGCCGCCGAATCCATCCACACCAGCGCGGTGAAAATCGCCAGCGCGCCCCACGTGGGAAATTCCTTTTTCGACTCGTGCCCCCGCCAATCCGTGACCGATGGAACGGCTAACAACCCAGCCAGGGCAAACCCGGTTCCGACCCACGCCTGCCCGCTCGGGGACAGAGTGAAGACGGCGGGTAGATTGCAGCAGGCATAGCCAAGCCCCGTGCCGAGACCGATCCATGCAACGCCGCACCATGCGGGGAGCATCGCGGCAAGGCTCACCGTCGCCAGCCCCAGCGCGCAACCGGTCGCCAGCGCGATGCCAAGCGCACCCGGCATGGACTTGGCCAATGGAGCCATCGCGGAAGTCGCCGCCGCCAGTCCGAGCGCGGCCCGCACCATTCCCGGACTCGCTCCGCGCCAGGCCGCTAGAAATCCACTCGCCATCCCGGCGACCGCCATAGTGCCGAGCGCGACTTTTTCCTGCATCAGACTCGCGCCGCCGGCCCGCAGTAGTTCGACAAAGGAGAATTGGGCGAAAATCAGGAAATAGCCGTAGACCGCCGCGACGACAACAGCCGCTCTCACCTTCATTTTACGACTCCCCTCCACCATCCGGCCCTCAGGACCACGATCTGCACTATGGCCACCAACGCGTCTGAAACCGCCACCGCCGTCCATGCCGGAGACAGCGAACCGTGCACGATCCGAACAACGAGAAAAACCGCCACCAACGACCGGATCAACGCGGTGAAAATCCACACCGCCTCGCCATGAGAGCGTTTCCCCAGAGCGAGCCCATAGCTAAGTCCCACCCCGCAGACAAAGACGCCGATCCAACTCAAAAACACCAATGCCTCGGGCGAAGGTCGCTCGATTCGCAACATTCCCAGCACCAGCGCGGGCACAAAAATCAACAGCAACCCGGTGACGGCGTCCATCACTCCCACCGCCACGCTCCAGAATTTGAGAAATTTGATTTTCTTCATCTTGTTTTCCAGTTGATCAGCCATCCAGCAGAGGCAGACAGCATCAGGATTCCACAAACACTTCTCATTGTCAGCCCCATTTCGCGCCAACCGGGTTTCATCAACATCCATGAGGGTTCGGATCCTTCCTTCCAGCCCATCGTCGCGAGCGTGATGATCATCACCACCACCGCCACGTGCCAGAGCGTCACGGAAACCAATCCACCGACACGCTTCCCCGTGAGGAATACGACCAGCAGCGCGCAGAAAGAAGTGGTGAATCCCGCCATCGCGAGGTGGGAATGCGCGACCAGGCCCTGCGTGAACTTGATCCGATCGAGGATCCACGGGAAATACATCAGATAGCCGGTCAGCACCAGCAGCCCCCACCAGCCGAACATCGCCATCCGCCAGACACGCGAATCACGCGGCCATGAAAACCCCTTCCAATCCCGCGCCAGCAGCCAGGCCCACGGCGGCATGAGCAGCAGCGAGAAATTCTGCCACCAGTCGAAGTGGGTGCCGCCCACGGCCTCCGCCACTCCGAAGAAAATCCAACAGAATCCGAAATACGCCCAGGTCCCCCACCCGGCCTTGCCATTTCCAGACCCGGCAACCACCCGCGGCAGGAGCAACATCAGCCCGACCACGATCAGCGAGGACCCTAGCAAACTCGACCCGGTCGGCCCGCCTGTCAGATGGTCCACCGGCGGATAGGTTTTCGGCGACGCTGTCAGGATGATGGCCCCTGGCACCATCGCCAGACCGATGAGCCCCCCGAGCGAAACCCGCCATTTCAGCTTCGTCCAACCGCCCGCTCTTTCCCTCCAAGCCATCATCAGCACCGCCCACAGCATCACCAACGCCACGACGAACGCCCACAGCGCGCCGTCCTTCCAATCGAGGAAAATCTTCCCGCCGGTCTCCCCGCCCAGCCAGTGCAGCGCGCCCATCGCCAGCACCGCGGACCACGCCCACACCGTCGCCTGCGCCCACGCGGCGGACTTGCTGCGGCCCACCTCATACATCGAGAAAAGCCACGCGACCAACGGCAACGCCGTCCATCCGTAAAGTTGAACATTCAAATGCACCGGTATCCAGCGACCATACGTCCACGGTGCGATTTGCAGAGACGGTTCGAGCAACAAAATCGACAGATAGAGTCCGACCGCGTTTCCGAACACCAACCAACCGAGAGCGTGTTTCACCGCGGTGGAAACACCCTCGTCCTCCGGTGCGGGCGGGCTGGCTGACATCAGTTGGAAATTCCGTCGATCCTGCCATCGCGCATCCTGACCGTGCGGTCGCAGCGGCTGGCGAGGTCGGGATCGTGGGTGGCGAAAACCAAGGTCCGCCCGCGCGAGCGGACGAGCTCGATCAACAAATCAAACACCCGCTCGCGGTTCTTCTCATCGAGCGCGCCAGTGGGTTCGTCGCAGAGCAACAATTCCGGATCATTCATCAGCGAACGAACCAAGGCACCGCGCTGGCG
>JBEDKU010000701.1:0-3147 GCA_041172045.1 Verrucomicrobiota bacterium
GCACCTATTTGTATGTGGCGGATCGGAAAAACGACCGCATCCGCCAAATCACCATCGCCACCGCGGCGGTGACCACCCTCGCCGGCAGCGGCAGTGCCGGAACCGCGGACCACGCCATTCCGCTCAGCGCGACCTTCAACGAGCCCACCGGCATCGCGGTGGATGCCGCGGGCACCGTTTACGTGACCGACTTCGGCGGCAACAAGGTGCGCAAAATCGCGGTAACCGCCGGCGTGGCGGGGGCCGTGACCAGCCTGGGCGGTAGTGCCACTTTCAGCGGTCCGTATGGCGTCGACGTCGACGGCGCGGGTAATGTTTATGTGACCGAGCAGACCAGCCACCTGGTCCGGGTGATCAGCGCGTCCGGCAGCGTCAGCATCCTCGCCGGTGTCAGCGGCACCGCGGGGTCCAGCGAAGGAACCGGCCTCGCCGCTTCCTTCAACCAGCCGTCCGGCATCACCCTCCACCCCAGCGGCGTCGCTTACGTCACCCATTACGAGAATGCGGCGACGGGCAATAAAATCCGCAAGATCAACCTCACGGGCTACCGCCTGACCGGCAGCCTGCCGGCCGGGCTGAGTTTCAATGCCAGCACCGGGGTCATCAGCGGCACACCGCTTGGCCTCCAGGTGGCGGCCGCCTCCAGCGTCAGCGCTTTCAATTATTATGGCAGCGCCAGCACGGCGCTGAGTGTGGCCGTCGGACTTGATCCGGTGTTTGCCGCCGCCGACGCCACGGTGTTGGAGGTTGGCAGCTTTACTGCGGCCGGTCTACTGGGGGATCTCCGGCTCGGCTTCGCCCCGGCACCCGGTTCGATCCTTACCCTGGTCAACAACACCGGCAGCAGTCCGATTGTGGGCACCTTCACCGGTCTGGCAGAAGGGTCGGTGCTGACCACGACTTACGGCGGTGAATCGTATTCCTTCATTCTGAGCTACACCGGAGGTACCGGCAATGACATCACCCTTGCCCGCTACCTGATTTCCGATGGCACGCCCGACCCCTTCTACCAAGCCGCCCACGGCTTGAAGTTGAGCAATGGTTACCTTTATGATTCCGCGATCGATGCCAAGGGTCGTTGGTTCGGCGTTGGGTTTTTCGACACCTATGACAAGCTCGCGGCGAAAGGCCTTCTGTGCCTCAAGGCCGACGGCACGATGGACACCGCCTTTCATGCGAATCTGGGAAGCGGATTCAAACACGGCGTTCAGGTGACTCCCTTCACCGTCTTGTTTCGTCGCAACGGCAAGATCCTGATCGGTGGGCAATTTGACAGCCTGAACGACGTTCTCATCAAACGGTCCATTGTCTGCCTCAACCCGGATGGCACCCCCGACACGGCGTTCAACGAGAAACTCAATGCATTTCCGCGGCAGTTTGGCTACCGCGCTCTTGGTGAGCAAGCGGATGGCAAGATTGTCGGTGGGGTCTTGACCGGGGTCCAACGTTTGAATGCGGATGGAACGGTGGATTCCGCCTTTGGAAATCCTGACTTCTCCCCAGCCCAGAAAGTTCTTAGCCTTGCATTTCAGCCGGACGGTAAGATTCTCCTTGGGGGCAAGGGCGTTTTGAAGCGTCTCAACCCGGATGGCACGGCGGACACCGCCTTTAACACGGCTCTCGGCAGTGGCTTCAGTAGCGACAAGGACCTCGTCGCGATCCGGGTCGCCCCCGGCGGCACGATCTGGGTGGGTGGCAACTTCACGACCTTCAACCAGACGACGGTGCCAGGAATGGTGCCGCTCAATCCGGATGGCACTCTCAACAGCGCGCTCCTTGCGGCCTTCGCCCCGGCACTCGCAGGCAACAGCTCTGTGACCATCAGTGATTTCCTCTTCCAGTCGGATGGCAAAATGGTCGTGGGAGGATATTTTTTAAAGTTCGACGGCCGCAGTTCGTCGGGTTTGTTCCGATTGAATGCGGATGGTTCACCGGATTCCCAGTTCACCACCCGGCTGGGCAAAGGTTTCAACGCAGCGGTCAAAACCGTTGCCATGCGCGCCACCGGCGAGCTGATGGTCGGCGGCAGCTTCCGCGAGGTCAATGGACAAAAAGCCAGCGGTATCGCCCAGCTCAGCACGGGCGGCAGCTTGTCTCCGGCGACTCAAATCGTCACCGGCACCTACCGCGGCACCCTCACGCCGACGTCGGCCTTCACGACCACCGGGGTTTCCGGAACGGTGAGTTACACGATCAGCCCGACGCTGCCGAGCGGCCTGGTCCTCGCTCCAGCCACCGGCGTCATCAGCGGTATCCCCACCGCCGTGCTGACCACGCCGACGAGCTTCACCGTCACGGCCACCGGTGCTACCGGCGGAACGGCCACCTCCACCGTCACCCTCTCCGTGGCCAAGGCCTGGCTGACCGTCACGGCCAACTCGGTAGCCCGCCCGTTTGGCCGGGCCAACCCGACGTTCAGCGCCAGCATCACCGGCCAGACCGAGGCCAGCCCGACCGTGATCAGTTCCAGCGGCGCGCCCTCCTTCACCTGCGCGGCCACCGCGACTTCCGCGCTGGGATCCTACCCGATCACCCCGGGACTGGGGACCTTGGCTGCTGCCAACTACCGCTTCCAGTTCGTGTCCGGCAGCCTGACGGTCGACAAGGCCGCGCAAACGCTGACCATTGCCCCGCTCGCCACCAGCGTGCCACTCAAGGACCTCGGCAGTGTCAACCTCAGCGCCTCCTCCAGCGGCGGACTCCCGGTGACTTTGAGCCTCGAACTCGGCAGCGCTGCGACCCTTTCCGGGTCGGTGGGTGGTTACTCGCTGACCGGTATCGGCCAGACCGGCAGCGTCACCTTGCGCGCCAGCCAGGCGGGCAATGACAACTATCATGCCGCGCAGGATGTGCTGGTTTCCTTCAGCGTGATCAAGTTGAACCAAACCCTCAGCTTCGCCGCTCCGGCGAACCCGTTCGTCGGCGCCGCGCCCTTCAGCCTGGCTGCCACCGCGAATTCCAGCCTGCCCGTCAGCTTCACCCTCGTCAGTGGTCCGGCCCAGCTGGAAGGCTCCACCATCACCCTCACCGGTGCGGGAACGGTCGTCGTGCGCGCCAGCCAGGCCGGAGACGAAAATTACAACGAGGCCACCGCGCTGGACCGCAGCTTCACCGTCGCGCCGCTGGCCATCCCGACGCTGACAGGAG
>JBEDKU010000702.1:0-3560 GCA_041172045.1 Verrucomicrobiota bacterium
GTGCATGAGGCGCTCACCAGCAGGACGGCGGCGAAGAGTGGGAAAGTCATGCGCCAGTCCATCAGCCAGGTGGCCATAGAAGTTGTCGCCCGCCGAGAAGGTGGACGTGCAGATGGGGAACCGCCTCGCCGCCGTCCGGGCCGTTGTTGATCACCAACCGGTAGCCACTCTCCGAAATCCCCTCACTCCGCGCCACCTTGGCGGCGGTGACCAGCAGGTGGCCGAGCAGTCCCGCGTCCTCTTCCGCCGCCAGCCCGACGCGCGGGATCGCCTTGCGTGGAATCACGAGAATGTGAACCGGCGCCTGCGGTGAAATGTCGCGGAAGGCCACGCAGCGGTCATCCTCAAACAGGATCGTCGCGGGGATTTCCTTGTCACAGATTTTTTCGAAGAGCGTTTTTTCGGACATACATCGCTTCCCCTTGGTTTCAGATTTCGATTTCCCCTTCGAACACGAAGTCCGCCGGACCGGTGAGGGTGACGTTCTTGAAAGTCTGGTCGCCGGTTTTTTCGAACCCGATTTCCAAGGTGTCGCCGCCTTCGACGTCCACCTTGATCGGGCTGGTTGCGCCGGTGAGCAGGTGGTGGACGAGCGCCGAGGCGACCATCCCGGTGCCGCAGGCGAGCGTCTCGTCCTCCACGCCGCGCTCGTAGGTGCGGATGGAAATGTGGTTGGGCGCGAGCACGGCCGCGAAATTCGCGTTGGTCCCGGCCGGGGCGAAGGCCGCGTGGTTGCGGATCGCGGCACCGTGGTTGTAGACGTCGAACTCATCGAGCGCGTCCGCGCTGTCGAGGAAGCTGACGACGTGTGGGACGCCGGTGTTGACGAAATGCAGCGCGCCGTCGAAGCCGGGGATTTTTGCCCCGGTGTTGAGTTTCAGGTCCTTGGGCTCGGACATCGCGATGCGTACGTCCTCGCCGACCATTTCCGCCGCCAGCGTGCCGGCGATGGTTTCAAAAGTGACCTTTTTCAGGACGATTTCCCCGAGATGGGCGGTGAAGCGGCCGAAGCAGCGCGCGCCGTTGCCGCACATTTCGGCCTCGCCGCCGTCCGCATTGTAATAGCGGAAACGGAAATCCGCACCTTTCTGGGCGGGCTCCACGGCGAGCAATCCATCCGCGCCGATGCCGCGGTGGCGGTCGCAGAGCGCGGCGATGGTGTCGGCGTCGAGATCTTGGGTCAGTGAGAGGTCGCGGTTGTCAACGATGATGAAATCGTTGCCGGCGCCGTTCATTTTGAAGAATTGGAGGAGCATGGTGGGTGGATGATTTGAGGTTTGAAGTTACGCCTTGGTGGCGGCGATGAGCGGAGTGGCGAAGTCGCGGACGGCTTGGGCGGCGTTGCCGGGGTGGAGTTCGACTTGTTTGACGATGGCGGAACCGACGATCACGCCGTCGGCGGTTTTGGCGACCTCGGCGGCTTGCTCGGGGGTGGTGATGCCGAAGCCGACGCAGATCGGCGTGTCGGTGAACTCGCGGATGGCGGCCACCTGGGCGCCGATATTGGCGGAGGGCGCGCCGTGGGAGCCGGTGACACCGGTTCTTGAGAGCAGATAGATGAAGCCCTCCGACGATTGCGCGAGGATTTTCACGCGCTCGGCAGGGGTGGTGGGGGCGATGAGGCGGATGTGCTTGAGGCCGGCGCCGATGGCGAGGTCCTTGTTGAGCGCGGCTTCGTCGGGCGGCAGGTCGAGCAGGAGAATGCCGTCGGCCCCCGCGGCGGCGGCGTCATGGTGGAAGGCCTCGAAGCCGTAGGTGAAGATGGGATTCAGATAGGTGAAGAGCACGATGGGCGTCTGGTGCGTCTCCCGGAAGCGGCGGATCAGCTCGATGGCGCGGGCGGTGCTCATGCCGGCCTTGAGCGCGCGCTCGGCGGCCATCTGGTTGACGATGCCATCGGCCAACGGATCGGAAAACGGCAGGCCGAGCTCGATGATGTCGGCCCCGGCGTCGGCGAGGGACTTGATGATTTCCAGCGAGGTTTCAAAGTCGGGATCACCGGCGGCGACGTAGGCGACGAAGGCTTTCTGTTGGGTTTCTCGGAGGCGGGCGAAGGTGGAGTCGATGCGGTTTTGCATTTTTAGATGTTGAAAGAGTTTACCGCGAAGGCGCGGAGGTCGCGAAGGGCCGCAAAGGAATTGAGTTGAAATGATGAATGAATGAATTCCAAGGACAGGAATGTCCTTGCTCCTTATTGTTCACGCTTGGCGAGGGATTCGCACGACTTGATGTCGAGCTTGCCGGAGGCGAGCACCGGGATTTCGGTGACGGGGATGATGCGCTTGGGGCACCAGAGCGAGGAGAGGCCTTCGTCCAGCAATTTATAACGGAGGTCGATGCATTCCTGTTCAAGCGCGGGGCCGGCGATGGTGGATAGAAGCAGGATGGCCTCGCCTTTTTGCTCGTCGGGGATGCCGACGACGGCGATGCGGCGTTCGGCTTCCGAGTCGAGGCCGAGGACTTTGTTGATGACTGCCTCGACCGTTTCGTGAGGCACCATTTCACCGGCGATCTTGGAGAAGCGGGAGATGCGCCCCTCGATGTAGAGGAAGCCGTCGTCATCCACGCGGCCGACGTCGCCGGTGCGGAACCAGCCGTCGGCGAGGACTTCGGCGGTTTTCTTCGGATCGCCGAGATAGCCTTTGAAGACGTTGGAGCCTTTGAGCCAGATGATGCCCTGTTTGTTGATTGTGACTTCCTTGTCGGTGGCGGGGTCGGTGATCTTGATGGCGAGGCCTGGCAATGGCTGGCCGACGGATCCGCTCCGGGAGGAGGGCAGAACGACCGAGTCACGCGCCGGATCAAGGTCGGGTAGATTGACGTTGGTGGCGGGCGAGGTCTCGGTGAGGCCGTAGCCTTCCTGGGGGCGGATGCCGAATTTTTCCTCGAAGGCGTTGGCAAGCGAGAGGGGGAGTTTTTCCGCGCCTGTGACGACGAGCTTGAGCGAGGAGAACTGGGCGGGATCGATGCGCTTCATGTAGCCCCGCAGAAAGGTGGGGGTGGAGAGGAAGATATTGATCTGATGGAGGGCGATGAGTTCGGCCAGGCGCTTGGTTTCCAACGGGCTCGGATAGGTGACGAGGTTGACGCCCTCGATGATGGGGAACCAGAGTGTGACGGTGCAGCCAAAGGAGTGGAAGAGCGGCAGGCAGCCGAGAATCGAGGAACCTTTTCCAAGATTGAGTCGGGTAGCGAACTGGCAGACGTTGGCGAGCACGTTGCGGTGGCTGAGCACGACGCCCTTGGGTTCGCCGGAGGAGCCGGAGGTGAACAGCAGCGTGGCCTCGTCGTCGCCGCGGCGCTGGTTGAGGCCTAGCAGGAGGCCGAGGACTTTGGCGGGCAGGAGTTTCGAAACGATCGCCCAGGTGACGATCTTTTTCTTGAGGGTGGGAAGCACGCGCTCGATGAAGATGAGGTCGCGGTTGGGTGGCCACGGAAACGACGAGACTTTGCGGACGAAGGGATCGGCGGTGATGAAGCGATCGACATCGGCCTGGCGGATGCAGGAGGTGATGGCTTCGTGTCCGGCGGTGAAGTTGAGGTTGACCGGGACTTTTCCG
>JBEDKU010000703.1:0-3363 GCA_041172045.1 Verrucomicrobiota bacterium
GTTGCAAAATCGACCCATTCCCGGAGATCGTTGTGGTCCCTGAGTAGCCTGTGTTGTTATTGCTGATAACGAGCACACCGGCACCCGCCTGCGTAATGCCGCCGGTGCCGCTGATGCCGGCGCCAATGGTGATGGCAGGAGTGACATTCTGCGTGTTGGCAGTCAGGGTAAATCCATTCAGATTCAAAGTCCCGCTGAGCGTCATGGTGGCGTTGCCGCTGTTATTAGCCAGACCGATGGCCGAATTGCTCTGCAAGTTCACGGTGCCGGTCAGGTTGGAACCAGAGCCAGCGGTGCTGAACAGGGCACTGGATCCATTGATGTTGATGGTGTTGGCGATACTTACGCCCCGGACTTGCAGTTGCGCGCCAGTGGAAACCGTCACGTTTCCGGTGCCGAGCGCCGAGCTGTTGGCTGCCGCCAGCGCGCCCGAACTGATCGCCGTACCACCGTGGTAGTCATTGGCTCCGCTCAGCACCAGGACTCCCTTTCCGAAAGTTGATGTGGACGCCACGGTTCCCGTCCCGTTCTTGATCAGACCGTTGGTGCCGGAAATCTTCGCGCTGATTGTGACGGTGCTGTTCGTGAGGGACCCCGTTCCAAGGTCATTGACGGTTACTGTCGGCGTCGCGCCAGCCAGTGTTAGAATATTTGCGCCCGTGCCAGCGAGGGTCCAGTTCGCGACACTCGTGTTGATGGTGTCGCCGAAAGTTAGGTTTCCGATCTTCCGCGGAGCGGTCAGCATGACGGTTGAGGCGGCTGTGATGTTAAGGGTGCTGAAGTCCGCGGTAGAACCGCTGCCGACAGCAACCGTGCCGCCGGACCAATTCGCGGCAGTTGCGTCGTCCCAGTTCCCGGTGGCGCTGCCGGCTGATAGTTGAGTCCATATGCCGTCGGCGGCATTGTTGGGAATGTTCTCCACGGCTACCTGAGCTGTCGCGCTCAAGCTGCCGCTCGACACCGTCACCGTATAAGGCCCGCCAACGCTGCTGCCTGCGGTGAACAAACCGCTCGTGTCAATGGTTCCACCGCCGGAGACAGTCCAGGTGAACGCGGGCTGTGGACTCGTCGCGTTCCCCGTCTCGTCATAGGCCGTCGCGGCAAACTGCCAGACGGATCCGGGCTCCAAACTGACGGAGGTCGGAGTCAGGGTAATCACGGGGCTGAACGTTTCCGGGGCGCCATCGGCGATGCCCTCCAGTGCCAGCGGGAGAATCGGCTTCGTCGCGCCGGGATCGACCGTATTGGCGGCCAGGAACACCGGGTCGAATCCGGTTAGCGTGATGTCGATGGGAAATTGCAGGTAGTTGCCATCGCGGCGCTCATCGAGGTTGAACCAGAGCCGGCATTTCCAAGTGCCGTTGTCGCTGAAGCAGCCGTTCGTCTCGACCATTTCCGTGCCGGTCGTGGCGTCGATATTCTTGCGGGGCCCGATCGCCTGCGGAACGTAAAGGTCGGCGAATGTCACATAGCCGTCCGGCCACTTGCGGACGCCGACATGATCGACAATGGTTCCCGAAAAGCTTAGTGTGTTGTAACCGGTTGGCCCGGTTGTGGTGTCGGAGTTCGGATCCAGGGTGAACGATGGCGTGGCGGTACCGGGAGGTTTCACTCCTCCAAGTCCAACGGGAGCCAATGGATAGGGGGAAGGAAGGCTGGAACTCGGAATACTGCTCCAAGTCCGGACTCTCGTGGTAAAGCCGGGGTTCGGGTTGTTTTCATCGGTTACCGTCCACGGTCCCATCACATCCCGCAACGGGTGATTTTCGATACTGCTCGTGTAGGTGTTCGTATTGTCGAACGGCGTGGTGACGTTCGTGAAGTCCACATCGATCCAGAAGCCGTTGTAGTTGAAACCAAGGTCGCTATCCTTGAATCCAGTCCCGTAATTCTCGATCCGCTGGTTCACAAACATCATCCCATGCGTGTTGCCGCCCAGCGGGGCTGCTGTGCCAGTGCCATTTCCCCTCCACCAGGAATCATAAATCGAATAGTAGAACGTATAGTTCGCGATACTGAACGGCGTGCTGGTGCCGATGCAATGGAAACGCTTGGCGAACATCACCGACTGATCGCCGCGATCTGTTACTTGCCGGTGTGCCACGAAGAATCCCGTGCCGATGTTGAGACAGGTGTTGTCGAGGAAGTCGTGAATCTGATCCTGCTCGATGCCGTAAGTATGATTGTCCTGAGCATTAGCTGTCCATGATGCGAATCCCTGCTTGCCTCCCTGCGAGAACGGATCCTTGAAGCGCAGCGAGAACTTGTCCGGCACACGGGCTACCTGGTTCGTGTCCTGCTGATGGAACAGCCAGCCAAAGTGGCTGGAAATCGCCACGTTCTTTTGCTGAAGAATGCCGCGGGACTGGTTTTCATAGGCGACGCCCATGTGCCCATTGTGGTTCGTATGGGTTTCCTGGCGCGAACTCCAACTCGTCTTGAAGCCGTCGCCACGGTTCCAGATTGAGATGTTATTCACCCACTGGCCGATCTCGTTGCCCAGTTCGCTGACGAAGCCTGCGCCGCGGACATTATAGGTGATGGAATCCTCGATGGCGCAGCGGGAGTTATGCTGAGTGACGCCCCAGCCGGGAACCGGAATGGCGGTCAGCGACGGGCCGCTTTCGCCGCGGACGACGATGCCTTGGATCACCACCATCTTTCGGCCGAAGAAAGCGCCCGTGCCGTGAATGTGGAGACCGTAGCGCCCGCGCACGTTGTTGGTGTCGGCCAAGTCCACTTCGTTGAGAAGCACCGTCTTGCCGCCTGACGCGGTCGGAACGTGCAGCGACGGATCGGTCGAGGTGCGGCCGAAATTCAGAATATCAACATAGCGCACATCCACGTCGTCATTGTGCATGAACATCATGTGCGGCCGTTGCTGGAGAACGTTGCTGGCGACCTCGGCGCGATGCTGGATCGAACGCGTGAAATTCACGACGTAGGGGCGCACGGTGACGGCTTCTCCGCGGGGCAGCGTCGTGGAGTAAACATTGTGGTTGAACGCAAGCGGAGCGCTCAGCGTCAGGCGATCTCCGCTGATCGCGGTGATCGTGCGGGGCTCGTCCTGGCTGGTTTTGAAACCTTGTGATTGGGTTTGTGTTCCCTCGCTCCCGTTCCACGACCCGGTGAACGAAGTCGGGCCCGTGTAGGTCGGGTCGGTCGTGGACGTGCTGGATGCCTCGGTGGCGGTGATGCAGATTTCGTCGCCAACCTTCCAGTTCGAGCTAGCGACGCCTATCAACTGAATCGTGGTGGCACCGGTGGTGAGGTTGTTGGCGGCGTTGAGAAAATGTTTCTTGGTCTCGCCGCGTAGGCGGGCCGGTCCCATGCAGACCAGCCCGTATTTCACGGTCTGGCCGG